>NZ_JBFPJR010000002.1:0-192383 GCF_040838215.1 Nocardioides eburneus
GCGCTTGACCCCCTGCGGGCCGCCGCTGGGATTGAAGCGCGACTCGGTGCGACCGTGCGATATCGCCTGGTTCTGCAGCGGGCACTCGCCGCCCTTGTCGCAGACCGGGCAGTCGAGCGGGTGGTTGACCAGCAGGAACTCCATGATCCCCTGCTGCGCCTTCACCGCCGTCGCGTTGGCCGTGTTGACGACCATCCCCTCGGCGACCGGGATGGTGCAGGACGCCTGCGGCTTGGGGAAGCCGCGGCCGTTCCCGGCGTCCGGGATGTCGACCAGGCACTGCCGGCAGGCGCCGATCGGCGCCAGCAGCGGGTGGTCGCAGAAGCGCGGGACGACGATGCCCGCCGCCTCCGCGGCGCGGATCACCAGCGTGCCCTCCGGCACCGTCACCGACTCGCCGTCGATGGTCAGCGTCACGCCGGGCGCGGCGGTGGCGTCCAGGTCCGCATCCTCGCGGTTGGCCGGCGGCTGGGTCGACTGGGTCATGCCGTCACACCTTCCTGCTCGGACCAGGCGGTCGAGGCGGCCGGGTCGAACGGGCAGCCGCCCTGCTCGAGGTGGGCGAGGTACTCCTCGCGGAAGTGCGTGATCGAGCTCGTGATCGGGCTGGTGGCGCCGTCACCGAGCGCGCAGAAGGCCCGGCCCAGGATGTTGTCGCACTGGTCGAGCAGCAGCTCGAGGTCCGCCTCGCTGCCCTGGCCCTTCTCGAGCCGCTCCAGCACCTGGACGAGCCAGTAGGTCCCCTCGCGGCACGGTGTGCACTTCCCGCACGACTCGTGCTTGTAGAACTCCGTCCAGCGCAGCACCGCCCGGACCACGCAGACGGTGTCGTCGAAGATCTGGAGCGCGCGGGTGCCGAGCATGGAGCCGGCCGCGGACACGCCCTCGAAGTCGAGCGGCACGTCGAGATGCTCGGCGGTGAAGATCGGCGTCGACGAGCCGCCGGGCGTCCAGAACTTCAGCTCGTGACCGGGGCGTACGCCGCCGGCCAGCTCGAGCAACTCGCGCAGCGTGATCCCCAGCGGGGCTTCGTACTGGCCCGGGCGCGCCACGTGACCCGAGAGCGAGAAGATGCCGAAGCCCGCCGACTTCTCCGTCCCCATGCTCGCGAACCACGCAGACCCGTTCTTCACGATGCTCGGCACCGAGGCGATCGACTCCGCGTTGTTGATGACCGTCGGGCTGGCGTAGAGGCCGGCGACGGCCGGGAACGGCGGACGCAGCCGGGGCTGGCCGCGCCGGCCCTCGAGCGAGTCGAGCAGCGCGGTCTCCTCGCCGCAGATGTAGGCGCCGGCACCCGCATGGACGACGAGCTCGAGTGAGTAGCCGGAGCCGTGGATGTCCTGACCGAGGTGGCCGGCGGCGTACGCCTCCCGGACGGCGGCACGCAGGCGGCGGACGACGTGGAGGACCTCGCCCCGGACGTAGATGAAGGCACGCTCCGCGCGGATGGCGTAGGAGCTGATGATCACGCCCTCGACGAGGGTGTGGGGCGAGGCCATCATCAGCGGGATGTCCTTGCAGGTGCCGGGCTCGGACTCGTCGGCGTTGACGACGAGGTAGCGCGGCTTCGGGTCCTCCGGGTCCGCCGGCGGCAGGAAGCCCCACTTCATCCCGGTCGGGAAGCCCGCTCCCCCGCGGCCGCGCAGACCGGAGTCCTTGACGGTGGTGACGACGTCCTCCGGCGTCATCGTGAGCGCCTTCGCGAGGCCGTCATAGCCGCCCGCCGCGGTGTAGGCGTCGAGGGTCCAGCTGCGCTCGGCGTCCCAGGTGGCGGTCAGGACCGGGGTCAGCAGGTCAGTCATCGGAGGCCCCCTCGGTGTCGACTTCCTGGACCGTCTCGGTCTCCGCGCGCTGGGTGTCGGCCTCGTGGGCGGCCTCGACCTTGCTCTCGGGTACGTCGGCGGAGCCGGTCGCGCCCGTGGGTGCTGCCCAGCCGCGCTCCCGCGCGAGCCGGAGCCCCGCGAGGGAGGCGTCACCCGCGGCGGGTCCCTCGTCGACAAGGCCGTCCTCGAAGCCGGCGAGCACGCGCTCCGCCTCGCGCCAGGAGGTGATGCGCGCCCCGCGCGAGGCCGTCACCTCCGAGCCCATCCGCAGGTCCTCGACGAGCTCGACGGCCGACTCGGGGGTCTGCCGGTCGAAGAACTCCCAGTTGACCATCACGACTGGGGCGTAGTCGCAGGCGGCGTTGCACTCGATGTGCTCGAGCGTGATCTGTCCGTCCTCGGTGGTCTCATCGTTGCCGATGCCGAGGTGCTCGCGCAGCCGGGCGAAGATCGCGTCACCGCCCATGACCGCGCAGAGCGTGTTGGTGCAGACACCGACGTGGTGCGTGCCGACCGGGCGGCGCTTGTACATCGTGTAGAACGTCGCGACCCCACTGACCTCGGCCGGGGTCAGGCCCAGCACCTCGGCGCAGGCGTCGATCCCCTCGGGGGTGATCCTGCCCTCGACGGACTGCACGAGGTGGAGCATCGGCAGCAGGCCGGAGCGCGCCTGCGGGTACCTGCCCGCGATCTCGCGGAGCTCGTCGTACGTCTCCTCGGTGATCATCGGTCGACGCCTCCCATCACGGGGTCGATGGACGCGATCGCGACGATCACGTCGGCGACCATGCCTCCTTCGGACATCACCGAGGTGGCCTGCAGGTTCGTGAACGACGGATCGCGGAAGTGCACACGGTAGGGACGGGTGCCGCCGTCGGAGACGACGTGGGCGCCGAGCTCGCCGCGGGGCGACTCGACCGCGGCGTACGCCTGGCCGGGCGGGACGCGGAAGCCCTCGGTCACCAGCTTGAAGTGGTGGATGAGCGCCTCCATCGACTCCCCCATGATGTGACGGATGTGGTCGAGGGAGTTGCCCATCCCGTCACTCCCGATGGCGAGCTGCGCCGGCCAGGCGATCTTCTTGTCGGCCACCATCACCGGGGCGCCCGCGAGCCCGGCGAGCCGCGTCGCGGCCTGCTCGACCACCCGCAGGCTCTCCCACATCTCGGCCAGCCGGATCCGGAAGCGGCCGTAGGCGTCGGCGGTGTCCCAGGTGATGACGTCGAAGTCGTAGTCCTCATAGCCCGAGTAGGGCTGGGTCTTGCGCAGGTCCCACGGATAGCCCGTGGCACGCAGGATCGGCCCGGTGAGGCCGAGCGCCAGGCACCCCTCGAGGTCGAGATGGCCGACGCCCTCGAGCCGGCCCTTGAAGACCGGGTTGGCGTTGCAGAGGTCGGCGTACTCCTTGAGGCGCTTGCGCATCAAGGTGATGAAGCCGTCGATCTCTTCGAGCGCGCCGTCGGGCAGGTCCTGGGCGACGCCGCCGGGCCGGATGAAGGCGTGGTTCATCCGGAGGCCGGTGATGAGCTCGAAGAGGTCGAGCACCAGCTCGCGCTCACGGAAGCCGATCGTCATGACGGTGAGGGCGCCGATCTCCATGCCGCCGGTGGCGATCGCGACCAGGTGGCTGGAGATGCGGTTGAGCTCCATGAGCATCACCCGCATGACCTGCGCCTTCTCCGGCACCTCATCGGCGATGCCGAGGAGCTTCTCGACGCCGAAGACGTACGCCGCCTCGTTGAACAGCGGGGAGAGGTAGTCCATCCTCGTGACGAAGGTCGTGCCCTGGGTCCAGGAGCGATATTCGAGGTTCTTCTCGATGCCGGTGTGGAGGTAGCCGATCCCGGCGCGGGCCTCGGTCACCGTCTCGCCCTCGAGCTCGAGGATCAGCCGCAGCACGCCGTGGGTGGAGGGGTGCTGCGGGCCCATGTTGACGACGATCCGCTCGTCCTTCGCTTCGCGGATCTCATCGGTGAGGTCGTCCCAGTCCTCGCCGGTGACGGTGAAGACGCGGCCTTCGCTCTCGGTCCCCGTGGTGGCGGTCACGAGTAGGACCTCCTCTCGTCCGGCGGCGGGATCGTGGCGCCGTGGTAGTCGACGGGGATCCCGCCGAGCGGGTAGTCCTTGCGCTGCGGGTGGCCCGGCCAGTCGTCGGGCATGAGGATCCGGGTCAGCGCCGGATGGCCGTCGAAGACGATCCCGAACATGTCGTAGGTCTCCCGCTCGTGCCAGTCGAGCGTCGGATAGATCGCCACGCCGCTCGGCACGTGCGGGTCGTCGTCGGGCGCGCTCGTCTCCACCCGCACGCGGCGGTTGAAGGTCATCGAGAGCAGGTGGTAGACCGCGTGCAGCTCGCCGCCGGTGTCGCTCGGGTAGTGCACCCCGCTCACGCCGCTGCAGAGCTCGAAGCGGAGCTCGTCGCGGAGGGTGCGCAGCACGGCGAGGAGGTGCTCGCGGCGGACGCGGAAGGTGATCTCGCCGCGGTGGATCACCACCTCGGGCTGCGCGGGCGCCAGCTGGTCGGCGACCTCGTCGAACCATCCGCCATAGGGGCGTACGGCGACGTCCGAGGCGCGATCGGGCGCCGGTGTGGCACGGACCAGTCCGCCGTACCCGCTGGTGTCGCCGGTGCCGTGGACGCCGAACATGCCCGCGTCGTGGAGCGCGTCGGCACCGGTGCCCGTCGGCTCGCTCCCGACCTCGCCGGCCCGGCCGGTCTGGTCCCGCTGTCCGCCCTGCTCGGTCATCGGAGAAGACCCGTCTGGTCGATGAGCGGCAGCTCGCGCAGGGCGTGGGTCTCGCGCTCGACGACCTCGCGCTCGGCGTTCGCGCCGAGGTGGCCGTGCTGGATCTTGTCGTGCAGCTTGAGGATCGCGTCGATGAGCATCTCGGGGCGCGGCGGACAGCCGGGGAGGTACATGTCGACGGGGACGACGTGGTCGACACCCTGCACGATCGCGTAGTTGTTGAACATCCCGCCCGAGCTGGCGCAGACACCCATCGCGAGCACCCACTTGGGGTTGGGCATCTGGTCGTAGATCTGCCGCAGGACCGGCGCCATCTTCTGGCTCACCCGGCCGGCGACGATCATCAGGTCGGCCTGCCGGGGGCTGGCCCGGAAGACCTCCATGCCGTAGCGCGCGAGGTCGTACTTCGGGCCGCCCGAGGTCATCATCTCGATCGCGCAGCAGGCCAGGCCGAACGTCGCCGGCCACAGGCTGGCCTTGCGCATGTAGCCGGCCAGGCCCTCCACGGTGGAGAGCAGGATGCCGGATGGGAGCTTCTCTTCGAGTCCCATCAGTGGATCACCTCCACGAGTTCTGAGCGTCGCCAGGCGCGTGCGATGCCGAGGCGGAGGAGCGAAGGCGACCTTTGAGCGGAGCGGGTCGTCGAGCGACGACAACGAAGGCAGCGTGCGTGCATGGCGGCGCTCAATCCCAGTCCAATCCGCCGCGGCGCCATACGTAGGCGTAGGCAACGAAGACGGTGGCGAGGAAGATCCCCATCTCGACCAGGCCGAACCAGCCCATCGCGTCGAAGGCGACGGCCCAGGGGTAGAGGAAGATGATCTCGATGTCGAAGACGATGAAGAGCATCGCGGTGATGTAGTACTTCACCGGGAACCGGCCACCCAGCGCCTGTGGGGTCGGCTCGATGCCGCACTCGTAGGAGTCGAGCTTCGCGCGGTTGGCCCGCTTCGGCCCGACCAGGCTGCTCATCACGACCGACCCGACCGCGAAGAGTGCCGCCAGCGCAGCGAGCACGAGGATCGGCACGTAGGGGTGCATCTCGCCTCCTCACCAGACCCGTCGCGGCGAGGCTCGGCTGCCCCGAGCGCCCGTCGTCTGCGACCTTGTGAATGGAATCACATGTGGGCTGAGTCACATACTGCCACTGCTGCTGAGGATTGCAAGAGGGATTGCCGCGTCAGTGCAGAACGGGTCCCTCCGAGGCGTGGTCGAGCGCAAGCGGAGCGGGCCGTCGAGCGCCGGCAACGCCGGCGACGCGCCTCAGACGGCGCTGGCCTTGTGGAGCGACACGATGCCGCCGGAAAGGTTCTTCCAGGTGGGCGAACTCCAGCCGGCCTCGGTGAGCAGGTCGGCGAGGCCGGCCTGATCGGGCCAGGCCCGGATCGACTCGGCGAGATAGACGTAGGCGTCGGGCGAGGACGACACCGCGCGGGCGACCGGCGGCAGCGCGCGCATGAGGTATTCGACGTACACCGTGCGGAACGGCTTCCACACCGGGTGGCTGAACTCGCAGACCACGATGCGCCCGCCGGGCTTCGTGACCCGGCGCAGCTCGCGCAGGCCGGCGAGCGGGTCGACGATGTTGCGCAGCCCGAAGGAGATGGTGACGGCGTCGAAGGTGGCGTCCCGGTAGGGCAGCCGGGTGCCGTCGCCCGCGGTGAACGGCAGCGCCGGCCTCCCCTGCTTGCCGACCTTGAGCATGCCGAGCGAGAAGTCCGTGGGCACGACGACGGCGCCCGCGTCCGCGAACGGCTGCGACGAGGTGCCGGTGCCGGCGGCCAGGTCGAGCACGATCTCGCCGGGGCGCGGGGCGACCGCGCGGATCACCTCGCGGCGCCAGCGCCGGTCCTGGCCCAGGGAGAGGATGTCGTTGGTCAGGTCGTAGCGGCGCGCGACGGCGTCGAACATTCGCCGGACGTCACGGGGCTGCTTGTCGAGATCGGCGCGCGCCACGGTGTCAGGCGACCTTGTCCCAGACCTCGTCGACGTACTTCGCGACCGTGGCGGTCGTCGGGGTCCCGCCCTGCGCCTGGACCTGGACGGTCAGGTCGTCATCGGTGCGGGCGCACTGCACGGCGGTGGCGCCGCTGCTGTCGGTGCCGGACTGGCAGACCGAGCTGCCGACCTTCTCGAGGGTGCCGGTGAGCCCGGACACGAAGGCGTCGCGCGAGCGGACGGCCGAGACGACCAGGATCGCCTGCTTCTTGACGTCGACGTACATCTTGGTGGTGGCCTGACGGCCGAGCGTCTTGGCGTTCTTCGTGGTCTGCGCGGCCATCTGGGTCGCCTGCTGCTGGATGCTCGTAGCGTTGTCCTGCGTGAGCTCCTTGCTCTTCACCGCGTCGCTCCAGGTCGCAGCCTTCTCGGCCGGGAGGTAGCTGCTGGAGATCGAGCTGGGCAGGGTGATGGCGGACTGCGGGACCGACGACTCGGAGTCGCTCCCGATCCAGCGGGGCAGCCCCACCGCGAAGATGACGAACAGCGCGAGCACGATCACGCCGAGGGTGACGCCGTTCTCGACGACGAACGACTGGTTCTTCTCGCTGGCCACGGGTCGCTCCTGGGTGAGGCTCTGGGCGGTTGTCCGAGGGGCGACGCTACCGGGCCCGCCCGACCGCCCGGCAATCGGGGCGACACGGGCGATGGCTACGCTCGTCGGGTGACGTCATGCGACCCCGGCGCCCTGACCGCCAGCACCACGCGGCTCGCGCCCGCCGAGGTCCCGGCCCTGTTGCGCCTCCTCCCCCGCCAGGACCCGCTCTCCTGGGTGCGCCGCGGCGAGGGCATGGTCGCCTGGGGCGTCGCCGCCGTCTGCCGCACCGACGGGCCGGCGCGCTTCGCCGACGCGGCCAAGTGGTGGTCGGAACTGGTCGCCCGCGCCGACGTCCATGACGAGGTGGACGAGCCCGGCACCGGCCTGCTGGCGTTCGGATCGTTCGCCTTCGCGGAGCAGCCCGGCGACTCGGTGCTGGTCGTCCCCCGCGTCGTCGTCGGTCGCCGGGGCGAGCACGCGTGGGTGACGACGATCGACACCCAGGAGAGCGGCCCGCAGGAGGCGCCCGACCTGGCCGTCACCGAGCCCGCCGCGGCGCCCGCCGACGTCGTCTTCACCGACGGTGCCGTCGACGGCGAGAGCTGGATGTCCGTCGTGGCCGAGGGCGTGGCGCGGATCCGCTCCGGCGCCCTGGAGAAGGTGGTGCTGGCCCGCGACCTGGTCGCCACCGCCACCGCCCCGATCGACGTCCGCCACCCGCTGAGCCGGTTGGCGGCGTCGTACCCGATGTGCTGGACGTTCCACGTCGACCGGCTCTTCGGCGCGACGCCGGAGATGCTCGTCCGCCGGGAGCGTGGCCTGGTCACCTCACGCGTGCTCGCCGGCACCATCCGGCGCACGGGCGACGACGAGCACGACCTCGCCCTCGCCGCCGCGCTGGCCCGGTCGAGCAAGGACCTCGAGGAGCACGAGTACGCCGTCCGCTCGGTCGCGGACGCGCTCGAGCCGCACTGCTCGTCGATGAACGTGCCCGAGTCGCCGTTCGTCCTTCACCTGCCCAACGTCATGCACCTCGCGACCGACGTCGCCGGGGTGGCGCGTGACGAGACCAGCGCGCTGGACCTCGCCGCCGCGCTGCACCCCTCGGCGGCCGTGGGCGGCACGCCGACCGAGTCCGCCGTGGCCCTGATCGCGGAGATCGAGGGGATGGACCGCGGCCGCTACGCCGGGCCGGTCGGCTGGATGGACGCCTCCGGCGACGGTGAGTGGGGCATCGCGCTCCGCTCCGGGGAGCTGGTCGGCGACGGCAGCACGGTCCGGCTCTTCGCCGGCTGTGGCGTCGTCGGCTCCTCCGACCCGGCCGCGGAGCTGGCCGAGTCGCAGGCCAAGCTCATCCCGGTCCGGGACTCGCTCGCCGCCGACTGACGCGCGGCCAAAGTGTCACGGTGACAGTCTGGGGCGTGAGTGCCACCCCCGAAGTGTCACTCTCGGCGCAAAGTGTCACGGTGACAGTCTGGGCCGTGAGTGCCACCTCCGAAGTGTCACTCTTGGCGCAAAGTGTCACGGTGACAGTCTGGGCCGTGAGTGCCACCCCCGAAGTGTCACTCTCGGCGCAAACTGTCACGGTGACCGTTTGGGGCCGCCGGCGGGTCAGGCGAGCGCGTCGCGCTTGCTGCCGAGGACGACGTCCCAGGTGACGACGGTGCGCGAGGCGATGACCCCGGCCGCCTTGAACGGGTCCTGGTCGAGCAGGGCCTCGATGCCGGCGACGTCACCCTCGAAGACGAGCAGCGCACCGCCGTCGTCGGTGGGACCCGAGAGCAGCAGGTGGGGCTGGGAGCGCAGGAACTCGCGGTGCTTGGGTCGCACCTCGCCCTGCGTCGCCGTGTCGTCGTTGTAGGCGTAGGTCACGGCCACGATCGCCATCAGAGGTCCTCTCCGTCCTTGAGCCGGTGGTAGGTGAGCCCTTCCTTGGGCAGGAAGGCGTTGAGGTGGCCGTCGAAGACGGCGGAGCCCGCGTCGGAGTAGATCCGGTCGTGGATGGCGAGGTTGGTCGGCGCCTTGACCGCGCGCGCGAAGTCGACGAGCTCGCTGGCGCGCGCCCAGGGCGCGCTGACCGGCAGGAAGAGGATGTCGACCCCGCGGCCCGGTCCGTCGAGGGCGTCGCCGGGGTGGAAGAGCGTCGTGTCGCCCGCGGTGACCAGGTAGCCGGAGTTGTCGAACGTGGGGAACTCCGGGTGGATCACGGCGTGCTTCTCGTTGACCGCCGTCACCGGCAGCCCGGAGGCCTCGAACGACTGCCCGGGCGCGACCACCGTCGTACGCTCCGCGACACCGGGCGCCTCCTCGCGGATCTTCGCGGCGACGGCCTCGATCGTGAAGACCGGCGCGTCGGTCCGGGCGAGCAGGTCGGGCTGGTAGTGGTCGGCGTGCTCGTGGGTGATGAGTACGGCGTCGGCGCCGTCGACGGCCTCCGGCTGGGTGAACATCCCGGGGTCGATGACGAGGGTCGTGCCGTCGTGCTCGATTCGCACGCACGCGTGGCCGAACTTCGTGATCCTCATGAGCCCGAACCTAGCGCCCTACGATCGCGTCATGCTCATCAGGCCCGCCACCGCCGCCGACGCCGAGGCCCTCGCCGATCTCCACCTCGACGTCTGGGATGAGGCGTACGCCGGCCTGATGCCCGCCGCGATCCTCCTCACCCGCCGGGCCGACCGCGCGGGCCGGGTCACGCGCTGGCGCGAGAACCTCGCCGCCCGCACCACGTGGGTGGCTGACGACCCGGCCACCCCCGGCCGCCTGCTCGGCTTCTCCACCGGCGGTGACCGGCGCGACGACGACCCCTCGCTGCCGGCGCGGGAGCTGTGGGCGCTCTACGTCCGGGCCGAGGCCTACGGCACCGGCCTGGGGCGGGAGCTGCTCGTCGCGGCCGTGGCCGACGAGCCGGCGTACCTGTGGGTGCTGGCGGGGAACGCCCGTGCCCTCCGCTTCTATGAGAAGCACGGGTTCGCGCTCGACGGGCACACGAAGACCGAGCAGTTCGGGCGCGAGCAGCGGATGGTCAGGCGGTGAGGTGGTGCACGTAGCACCACCGCCAGTCCTCCCCCGGCTCGGCGGACTCGATGACGGGATGGGCGGTGTCGTGGAAGTGGGCGGTCGCGTGCTGGCGCGGTGAGGAGTCGCAGCAGGCGACGTTGCCGCAGACCAGGCATTGTCGCAGCGACACCCAGCGCGTGCCCTCGTCGAGGCAGGCCCGGCAGACCGGGTCGTCGGGCGTCTCGACCGCCGGGTAGTGGTCGAGGTCCGGGCACGTGTCGCCCGTCGGGCGGCGCCGCCGGTTGGTCTCGCTGATCTCCTCGCGCTGCTCGTGCGAGATCTCCAGCATCGACTCCTCGACGTCCAGCAGCGCGAGCACGTCGGCGATCACCTCGGACGGCACCGTCCCCGACCTGCGGATCTCGAGCACGCGCTTGCGCTCGGCGTCGATCATCGTGCACCGCACCCGCGAATAGAGCTCGCTCGGGGCCTCCTCGCCCGGCTTGGTGCCGAGGCGCTCCCAGGCGGCGAAGTTGCGCTGGTCGACGCGCTGGCGCACCAGGTCGAGGACACCGTGCGGGTCGTCGTACTCCATCTCCTCGAGCGCCTGGCAGCCCGCCTTCGACGCCTGCTGCAGCAGGGTCGCGCGGGCGAGGGCGTCGGAGAGCGGGTCGGGTGAGGGTACGTCGAGGACGCGCGCCACCCACGGGAGGCTGAGCCCCTGGACGAAGATCGTCCCCGCCACGACCGTGAACGCGATGAGCAGCAGCGTCTCGCGGTGGGGCGCGTCGTCGGGGATGAGGTACGCCGCCGCCAGGGTCACCACGCCGCGCATGCCCGCCCAGCCCAGGATCGCGGTGTAGGTCCACGGCGGCCGCTCGCCGGTGTCGGGATCGGGCCCGGGCCGGATGAGGACGTAGCGGGTGACGAAGACCCAGATCATCCGGATCGCGACGACGCCGACGAACGTGGCCAGGCAGACCAGCGTGATCCGCTGCCACGAGAGGTCGCTGTGACCGACGTCCTCGAAGAGCCACTGGGCCTGCAGCCCGATGAGGAGGAAGACGGCGTTCTCGAGCACGTAGGCGATGGTGCGCCAGTTCATCCGCTCCGCGATGCGCGACTGGGCGGTCTGCAGGATCGGTGCGCGATGGCCGAGCAGCAGGCCGGCGATGACGACGGCGATGACGCCGGACGCCTCGATCTCCTCGGCCGCGAGGTAGGCCGCGAACGGCACGACGAGCGAGAGCCCGGTGTCGAAGACGGCGTCGGTGATGTGGCGGCGCAGCCAGCCGACGAGCAGGTAGACGACCACGCCGATCACCGCCCCGCCGCCGGCCGCACGCACGAAGTCGAGGCCCACGTGCCACAGCTCGACGCCACCGCCGATCGCGAGGATCGCGGTCCGCAGCGAGACCAGGGCGGTCGCGTCGTTGAGCAGCGACTCCCCCTCCAGGATCGTGACGACCCGGCGCGGCAGCCCGATGTGGCGCGCGACGGCGGTGGCCGCCACCGCGTCGGGCGGCGCGACGACGGCACCGATCGCGAAGCTCGGCGCCCACGGGATGCCGGGCAGCAGCGCGTGGACGAGCGCGCCGATCCCAAAGGTGGTGACCACGACCAGGCCCACCGAGAGCAGCAGGATCGGACGGCGGTTGGCGTTGAAGTCGACCAGCGAGGTCGAGATCGCCGTCGAGTAGAGCAGCGGCGGCAGCAGCCCGAGCAGCACCACCTCGGGCTCGAGATGGACCTCCGGCACGCCGGGGAGGTACGACGCCGCGATGCCCCCGGCGATCAGGACCAACGGCGCGGGCAGGCCGCTCTTGTCGGCGACCGCCGTGACGGCCAGCACGGCCGCGGCCAGGACGACGAGGAAGAGCGCGATCTCCACGGGGTCATCCTGCCCTGACGGCCCGAGGTGCGGAGCGGGCCACGCGCGGAGAGGTTCCTCGACCCGACACACCGAGGACGCGCGCAACCTGCCGTCGTGCTCGCTCATCGGGTCCCCTCCGCGACGCCGACGCACCTGTGCTGGTCTGACTGACGCGTCAGTCAGACCAGCACGCCCCTCAGGGGCGCGGCTCGGGCAGCGTGACCCGGAGCGCGACCGTGTCGCCCTCGCCGACACCCTCGGCGCGCTGGACCTTGACCTTCACCGGCACCACGTAGCCGCCGTCACGCGGCATCAGCGAGGTCGTGAACTCGGTGTCCCCGAGCGAGACCGTGACGGGGATGCAGCCCCAGCCATAGGTGACCAGGTTCGCGATCTCCGCGATGTCGTCGCACTCCGCGGGCGGCACCGGCACGAAGAGGTACGGCGCCGGGCCGCGCCACTCGATGATCTCGCCGCTGAACTCGAGGTCCATGCGCACCAGGATGCCCGACCCCGAGAATCCCGCCGTCAGGGTCGCAGCGCGCGGATCCGCGCGTCGAGCGTACGACGATCGGCACGTCCCACGGCCACCTCGATCACCTCGAGACCGCCGTTGGGGGTCGCCAGCGCCTGCTCGAGCTCGGGCAGCGACGAGACCCGCAGGTGAGGCGTGCGGGTCGCGGCGCACAGCGACTCCAGCGAGACACCGTGCGGAGTTCCGAAGAGCCGGTCGAAGCGGTCGGCGTACTCCTCCGCCCCCTGCTCCAGCGTGGCGAAGATCGAGCCGCCGTCGTCGTTGACGACCACGATCGTGAGGTCGGGGCGGGGCTCGTCGGGGCCCAGCACGAGGCCGTTCGCGTCGTGGAGGAACGTGAGGTCGCCCATCAGCGCGAGCGAGCGGGTCGAGTCACGCCCGAGGGCGGCGCCGATGGCGGTCGAGACCACGCCGTCGATGCCGGCCAGCCCCCGGTTGGCGATCACCTTCCGGCGTACCCCCACCTCATAGCGCGGCACCATCAGGTCCAGGTCGCGCACCGGGTTGGACGAACCGACCACGAGCAGGCCGCCGGGAGGCAGCGCCCGGGCGACGGCGCCGGCGACAGCGTAAGGCGTCAGGGCCGGCTCCTCGGCGAGGAGCCGGTCGATCCGGCGGCCGAGCGAGCGGTCGGCCGCACGCCACTCCTCCACCCAGCTGCCGGGGCCGGTCTCCGGCTCGCCGTCGACGTGGAGGCGGGTGAGGACCCGCCGGTCGACCCGGAACGGGCGCTCGGACCAGACGCCCAGCGCGGTCGCGGCGACGACCTCGACGTCCGCACGGGCGAGCAGCCGCGTCACGGGCCGCGACAACGTGGGGTGGCCGTGGACGACGACCCGCTCGATCCGCTGTGCCAGCGGCCCGTCGAGCAGGAGGCGGTAGGTGCGGATCGCGTGGTCGCCGGTGCGCGAGCCCGAGGACGGCTCGGCGAGCAGCGGCCAGCCGGCGGTCTCCGCGAGGACGCGCGCGGGCGGCCCGGCGTCGTCGCCGGCCACGACGACCGTGCGCGGCGCGGCGGCGCCGGTGTCGATCGACTCGAAGATCCGCGGCTCCGGACGCGGCGCCCGGGGCCGCACCTCGAGGTCACCGGGCTTCCAGCGGTCGGCGGGGGTGAGCGGCTCGTCGAGCTGGACGTTCCAGTGGGTCGGCCCTGCGGCGGCCCACAGCTCGTCGCGGGCCTGCCGGTCCAGGTCGGCCACGTGGGCGAGGTCGCGGGTGGCGACGAGCGACCCGAAGATGCCGACCTGGTCGGTCACCTGGTTGGCGCCGCTGCCGCGCAGCCGGGCCGGCCGGTCGGCACTCACCGCGACCAGGGGTACGCCGGCGTGGGCCGCCTCCAGCACGGCCGGATGGAGGTTGGCGACCGCCGTCCCCGAGGTGCAGACGACGGCCGCGCGCGCGTGGTTCTTCGTCAGCCCGAGCGCGAGGAAGCCGGCCGACCGCTCGTCGATCCGGGTGTGCAGCCGCACGAGGCCCGCCTCGGCGGCGTCGTACGCAGCGAAGGAGAGCGGCGCGTTGCGCGAGCCGGGGGCGATGACGATCTCGCTCACCCCCGCCTCGACCAGCGCGGCCACGACCGCGCGCGCGAGGTCGGTGGCGGACTCAGCCGAGGAGCTCACGGACCCTCCTCAACCGCTCTTCCCACCAGGCGGCCCGCTCGGGCGCAGCCCGTGATGCTGAGAGTGCGCCGGGGCGCACGCTGGGTGTCACGACAGGCAGGAACCCGTCGACGGGCAGCAGCGACTCGTCCACCAGGTCGCCCTCCAGCAGGGCCACGGTCGCGAGCCCGCAGGCGTAGGGCAGCTCCGGCAGCGCCGCCGCGAGCGCGACCCCGGCGGCGATCCCGACGGAGGACTCCAGCGCCGATGAGACGACGACGGGCAGGCCGATGTCCTCGGCGATGCGCAGGCAGGCGCGGACGCCGCCCAGCGGCTGCACCTTGAGCACCGCGACGTCGGCGGCCTCGAGCTCGCGGACGCGGTAGGGGTCCTCGGCGCGCCGAATCGACTCGTCCGCGGCGATCGGGACGTCGACGCGGCGGCGCACCGCGGCGAGCTCCTCGACGGTGGCGCACGGCTGTTCGACGTACTCCAGCCCGCCGACCGCCTTGTCGAGCACCGCGATGGCTGCGACCGCCTCGTCCACCGACCACAGTCCGTTGACGTCGATCCGCACCCTGCCGGACGGTCCGAGCGCGTCACGGACCGCCTCGACGCGAGCGAGGTCGTCGGCCGGCGTCTGGCCGGGGTCGGCCACCTTCACCTTCGCCGTCTCACAGCCCGAGCGCGTGACGATCGCGTGCGCCTGCTCGGGGCCGACGGCCGGCACGGTCACGTTGACCGGCACCCGGTCGCGCACCGGCGCGGGCCGGTCACCGGACACGGCCTCGAGCGCGCAGCGCAGCCACGGCGCGACCTCGCGGTCGTCGTACTCGACGAAGGGGGACCACTCCCCCCAGCCCGCCTCGGTCTCGAGCAACAGCCCCTCCCGCACCGTGATCCCGCGGAAGCGGGTGGTCATCGGAAGCGACCACACATGGGCCCTCACGCGCGCTCCTCGACGAGGCTGCGGAGGCGGAGGCGATCGGCCTTGCCGTTGGGCAGGTGCGGGATCGCGGGGAGTACGACGAGCTGGCGCGGCGCCCAGGAGCGCGGGTGCGCCTCGCCGACCCAGTCGCGCAGGGTGTCGAGGCTGTCCCCGCCGACGCCGTCGCGCCGCACGACGAACGCCACGAGCCGGTTGCCCCACTCCTCGTCGGGCACGCCGAGGACCTCGGCGGCCGCGACGTCGGGGTGCTCGCGCAGCCGGCGCGCGACGACCGCGGCCGGGACATTGACGCCGCCGGTGACGACCATGTCGTCGATCCGGCCGAGCAGCTCGAGCCGGCCGTCCTCGTCGAGACGGCCCGCGTCGGAGGTGAGGAACCACCCGTCGACGAGTGCCTCGGCGGTCCGCTCGGGATCGCTCTCATAGCCGTCGAAGAGCACCGGCCCGCCGATCCGGACACGGCCGTCGGCAGCGATCGCGAGCGCGACGCCGTCGAGCGGCATCCCGTCGTAGACGCAGCCTCCGGTCGTCTCCGCGGAGCCGTAGGTCGACACGACGTGGACGCCGGCCGCGGCCGCGCGCGCCCGCAGCGACGGGTCGATCGGCCCGCCGCCGAGCAGGAGCGTGTGGTAGGTCGCCAGGGCGGCCAGGTCCTCGCCGCCGGCCTCGAGCATCCGGTGGAGCTGGGTCGGCACCATCGAGACGAACCGCGGGAGGTCGTCGCCGAGCTTCTCGGTCGCCTCGGCGAAGGAGCCGTGGTCCTCGAGCAGCACCGGCGGCGCGCCCGCGGCGAGGGCGCGGGTGATGACGTTGAGACCGGCGACGTACGACGCCGGGAGGGTGAGCAGCCAGCGACCGCCCAGCGGGCCGGCCGGGCCGCCGACCCGACGCGCGGAGGCGTCGACCGAGGCGGCGACGGCGCGGCGGGAGAGCATGACCCGCTTCGGCCGGCCGGTGGAGCCCGACGTCTCCACGACCCAGGGCGCCGGGTCGGATGCGGCGAGCCAGTCGGCGACGGCCGCGACGGTACGGCGGGCGAGCCCTGCCGATGCTGCCGACGCCGGCCCCGCGGAGTTCATGGGAGGAACGCTAGTCCCCCGCGCTGGGCGGCCTCGCCAGCCCCTCCCTGCCGCGGACGGGGGCTGTGGCTCAGATAATTATCTTGACATCAAGATAGTTGCTGCCGAAGGATGGCCGCCGGCCTTGAGAGACCCGCTCGAGAGACCTGCTCGAGAGACCCCAGGGAGGCGCGACGGTGCGACGACTGCTCGACCGGATCCTGTCCGACGACCCGCTCATCCGGGCGATGTCCTACCAGTCGGTCCTCTCCGCCTTCGGCGAGGGCGCCTTCCTCACCGGCTCGGCGGTCTACTTCACCCAGATCGTCGGCCTCTCCGCGGCCCAGGTCGGCCTCGGCCTCACCATCGCCGGGGTCGCGACCTTCCTCCTGTCCGTGCCGCTCGGCCGGCTCGCGGACCGGGTCGGAACCCGGCGTACGTGGATCCTCGGCAGCCTTCTCGAGGCGCTCCTCTTCGCGGCCTGGTTCCTGATCGGCGACTTCGCGGCGTACGTCGCCGTCACGGTCGCCCTGGAGCTGGCCGAGACCTGGATGCGGGCCGGGCGGAACGCCTACCGGCTCGAGGTCTTCCCCCGCGAGGCACGGGTGCGCTCGCTGGCCTACATGCGCGCCTCGCGCAACGTCGGCTACACCCTCGGCGCGCTCGCCGGCGGCCTCGCCCTGGCCGCCGACAGCGACACGCTGGTGCAGGCCGTCCCGCTCGTGACGGCGGTCGTCCTGCTGCTCAACACGTTCTGGGTGTCCCGCCTGCCCGAGGTCGGGCACCATGCCGGCGACGACGGCGAGACGCCTCTCCAGCAGGTCGTCGAGCACGCCGGCGAGCGGGGTGGGGCGCTGCGCAACCGCGGCTTCCTGCTGGCGACCTTCTTCGACGGCGTCCTCGGCACCCACGGCGTGCTGCTCAACACCGTCATCCCGCTCTGGCTGGTCGAGGAGACCGACGCGCCCCGCGTCCTGCTCGCCTGGCTCTTCGGCACCAACACCGTCATGGCCGTCCTCCTCCAGGTCGCCGCGGCGCGCGGGGTCGCCGACGTCGCGACGTCGCTCAAGGCCGAGCGCCGCGGCGCGGCCTGTTTCGTGCTGTCCTGCGTGATCGTCCTGGTCACCCATGACACGACCGGCTGGCTCACCATCGCGCTCGTCTGGCTGGGTCACGTCACCGTGACCGGCTCGGAGCTCTTCCAATCGGCCGGCCAGTGGGGCATCCAGGCGGAGCTCTCCGACCCACGCCGCCGCGGCGAGTATCAAGGGGTCGCCCAGCTCGGCTACACCCTCGGCACCGTGTGGGCGCCGGCGGCGTACACCTTCCTCGCGATCCACTGGGGCACGCCCGGCTGGATCCTCATCGCGGTCATCATCCTGCTCGCGGCCGTCGCCGTCGGCCCGTCGGCCCGCGCCGCGGAGCGCTACCTCACAGCGCAGTCGGGCGCGGCGACGCCGATCGCGCTCGCGGAGACCGGCTGAGGTTGAATAGCGCCTCGTGGCAACCCCCGCTCAGTGGCTCGCAGGAGCCCGTCCTCGCACGCTCCCGGCCGCGCTCTCCCCCGTCATCGCCGGTGCCGGCGTGGCCGCGTGGGCGGATGCGTTCTCGTGGTGGCGGACGCTGCTCTGCCTCGTGGTGAGCCTGGCACTCCAGATCGGCTGCAACTACGCCAACGACTACTCCGACGGCATCCGCGGCACGGACGACGTGCGGGTCGGGCCGCTGCGGCTGACCGGCTCGCGGGCCGCGCGGCCCGGCGCGGTGAAGGCTGCTGCCTTCGCCTGCTTCGCCCTCGCCGGCGTCGCCGGTCTGGTGCTCGCCGCCGTGACCGCGTGGTGGCTGGTCCTCGTCGGGGTGCTGTGCGTGCTCGCGGCGTGGTTCTACACAGGCGGCAAGCGGCCCTACGGCTATGCCGGCCTCGGCGAGGTCATGGTGTTCGTCTTCTTCGGGCTCGTCGCCGTCGTCGGAACGGTCTACGTCCAGACCCAGGACTGGCGCTGGGGCGGCCTGTGGGGCGGCGTCGGCGTCGGCGCGCTGACCACCGCGCTGCTCGTCGCCAACAACCTGCGCGACATCCCCACCGACGCGCTGGCCGGCAAGAACACCCTCGCCGTACGCCTCGGCGATCCCGCCAGCCGCCGGCTCTACGTCGCCCTCGTCCTGCTCGCCGTCGTCGCCGTGGTCGGGGTCGCCGCCACGACGTCCTGGGTCGCCCTCATCGGGCTGCTGTTCCTCGCCGTGGCCGCCCAGGGCATGCGCACCGTCGCCACCGCCCGCAACACCGGTCCGGCGCTCATCCCCGCCCTGCAGCAGACCGGCGTCGCCGATCTGGCCTGGGCGCTCTGCGTCGGCGTCCCGCTCTTCTTCGCCTGAGCCCGGATCCGGGCTGAGGCTCAACCCAGCCGGCGTACGCCGACGAGCACGCCCCGACCCTGCGGCCAGACGACCTCGAGGGTCTCGTCGCCGGGGACGGGTACGCCGTCGAGCAGCCGCTTCACCGTGATCTCGAAACCGGCCGCCTCGAGCACGGCGGCGGTGTGGTCGTGGACGATCGAGACGCCGTCGAACGGCGGCACCTCGTCGGCGCGCCACGAACCGGAGCCGTGGGCGCGGACGGTCACCGCAGGATGCTCGACGCGGCCGCTGCGGCGGTGGTATTCCAGCGGCTCCTGCTCGCCACCGGTCAGCACCGCGGTGAGCAGCACGTGGACGGCGACCGGGTCGGCGCAGCCGTCGTAGACCCAGCGGGTGCCGAGCGCGCTGTGCTCGGTCGTGCCGAGCAGGTGGTCCTCGGCGCCCTCGAGCGGCGCGCCGCGGTAGGTCACGGGGAGGTGGACGACCCGGTCCAGGCCGTCGGCGTCCGTGGCCGAGACGAGGAGGAACTCGACCCCCACCTCACCGGCCGGGTCGTCGAACCGGTAGCCGCCGATCCGGTCGCCGAGCCTCAGACCGACCGCCCAGGGTCGGGTGGCCAGCCAGGCAGCGGCGAGCTCGACCTTGCCCGGCGACAGCGTCGCCTCGTGGATGACGGCCATCAGGCGTGCTTCTCGCGCTGAGACTTGTCGAGCTGGGACTTCTCGAGCTGGGACTTCTCGCGCTCGGCCCGGTCCTCGTCCTCCTTGGACCGCATCGCCTCGACGGCGCGGGTGGCGCGGGCGTCGACGCGCTGGGCGAAGGCGAGGCGCTGGCGGTTGAGCAGCGTGTAGGACGCGACGCCGCTCACCACGAACGCGACGAGTAGCGCGTAGAACCAGTTGAGGCTCCCCGCGGTCAGGATCCAGATGCCCGAGACCACCGCGAAGGTGGCGACGAACACCAGGATACGCAGTCCGGTGTAGACGGCGAACTCCTTCATCGGAGCACCTCCACCCGATCGATCGTGGACACCGCCGGCGACGCGTAGGAGTGCTGCGACGTCGTACTGAAGTAGTTGATGCCGATGAAGTTGAACCAGAGCGTGGCGAGACCGACCAGCGCGAGGATCGCCGCCTTCCTGCCCTTCCAGCCGGCGGTGGCGCGGGCGTGGAGGTAGCCGGCGTAGACGACCCAGGTGATGAAGGCCCAGACCTCCTTGGGGTCCCAGTTCCAGTACGACGACCAGGCCTGGTGCGCCCAGATGGGGCCGGTGATGAGCACGGCGAAGGTCCACACCGGGAACCCGAACGCGTGGATGCGGTAGGACACCCGGTCGAGCGTGTCGAGCGACGGCACGCGGCCGATCCAGCCGGTCTGCTTCGTCGAGCGCGCCTTGATCAGGTAGACCGCCGACGCGATGCCGCCCAGCGTGAACGCGCCGGTCGCCAGCGCCGCCGAGATGACGTGGATGACGAGCCAGTAGGAGTTGAGCGCCTCGGTCAGCGGGGCGACGGGCTCGTAGAGCCAGAGGACGCCCACCATGAGCACCACGAGCACGAAGGCCACGACGACCGGCGCCATCCAGGCGAGCTTGAACTTGCGGTAGAGCACGACGTAGAACATCGCGACGATGCAGGTGCCGGACAGGGTGAACTCATACATGTTGCCCCACGGGACCCGGTTGGGGTCGGCAGCCATCCCGCGTCCCACCAGCGCCACGAGGTGGCACGCCACCGCGATGATGGTCAGCAGGTAGCCCAGCCGGCCGAAGAGCGCGACCCGCTCCGAGCGCGCGTCCTCGGCGACGTACGCCGGGGCCGGCCCGGCGGCGTCGGTGGGCGCACCGCGACCCGCGAGCGTGTCGGTGCCACCGCCCGCCGAGGCCCCCACGCGGGTCCGAGCCGGCTCCTTGGCGACGGCGACCGCCTGCTTGCGCCCGACGAGCGCCGACCACTCCACGAGGTGGGAGAGCAGCGCCAGGAAGTAGACGATGCCCGCGGCGGCGACGGCCTGGTTGCTGAGCGTGCCCCAGTCGTGGTCGGTCATGAACGGTCCTCCGGTGACTGGCCCCGCAGCGATGCGACGAGGCCTTCGACGACGGCAGCGGTGTCCCCGCCGCCGGAGCGGTCGAGGGCGGCCACCTCGACCAGTGTGCCGTCCTCGGTGTCCCGGGCCCTAACCCAGACGCGTCGCGGACGGATGAAGAGCGAGCCGAGCAGGCCCAGGAGCGCGAGGCAGACGCCGCCGAGGGCGATCCGCTTGCCGGGCTGCTTGCTGATCTGCAGCTTGTTCCACCGCTCGATCTTGTCGAAGGTGACAGAGCCGAGACCGTTCGGCAGCTTGACGGTCTGGCCGACATGCAGGTTGAACGCCTTGCCGCCCGGTGCGGTCACCTGGGTCGCCTTCGAGGTGTCGAGCTGGTAGACCGACTGCGGTCCGGCGCTCTGGTTGAGGTCGCCCTTCCAGGCCTGGAAGGAGAGGACGGCGTGCTTGCCGTCCCCGATGTCCCCGGTCAGGTTGACCGGGTCACCGTGAACGGTCACCTCGTAGGGGTAGAACATCGCGTTGAGCCCGATCCCCTCGGGCTTGGCGTACTGCGCCTTCACCACGCCGAACGAGACGAAGCTGCTGTCCTGCGGCAGGAAGACCGTGGGCCCGGAGTAGGCGACGTTGCCCTGGCCGTCGCGGACCGTGATGACCGGCGCGTAGCCGTGACCGATGAGGAAGACCTCGGTGCCGCCGATCGAGAGCGGGTGGTTGACCCGCAGGTCGTAGGTCTTCTCCGGGCCGTCGCCGTCGCGGTAGGTCAGGTGGGACTGGAAGCCCTTGGCCATGCCGGCGCGCGGCCCCGAGTCGAGCCAGCTGACGTCGAACTTGTCGATACTGAAGTCGAAGTCGTCCAGGCTGCTGGCAGTGAAGAGACTGCCCGGGTCGAAGTCGTCGTACTGCGTCATCTGGTTGGTGAAGCCGTACTGCGACCCCACGTTGACGATGACACCGCCCTTGTAGCCGAACAGGCTGCCCATCGCGAAGCCCACCAGCACGATGAGGATCGAGAGGTGGAAGACCAGGTTGCCGGCCTCGCGCAGGTAGCCGCGCTCGGCCGAGACCGACGCCCCCTCGCCCTCCTTCCGGAGCCGGTAGCGGCGCTTGCGCAGCAGCCCGCGGGCCCGGGTGAGGACCTCGTCGGCGCTCTCGCCGGTGACGTACGACGCCGAGTCGGGCAGGCGGGTGAGCCGCATCGGCGTCGCGGGCGGCTGGGCGCGCAGACCCCGCCAGTAGACGAAGAGCCGCGGCAGGATGCAGCCCACGAGGGAGAGCATCAGCAGGATGTAGATCGCCGCGAACCAGGGGGCGCCGTACACGTCGAAGAGGCCGAGCTTCGCATAGATCGGCGTCAGCGTCTCGTGGGCCTTCTGCCAGTTGCTGGTCTTGAGGCTGTCGACGTTCTCCTGCGGGATCAGCGAGCCGGGCACCGCCGCGAGCGCGAGGAGCAGGAGCAGGACGAGCGCGGTCCGCATCGAGGTGAGCTGGCGCCAGCACCAGCGCAGGAGCTCGCGCGCGTTGAGCTCCGAGACCGGACGCCGAGGCTGTTTGCCGGGCTTCTCGTCCGACGTCCGGGTGGGGGCGGTGGTGGTCACAGGTGGGTCCTCACGGTGCAGTCCTCGGTGTGGTCCTCAGGGCGGTCCTCACAGCGCGATGCCCTCCCAGTGGCCGACCATCCAGTTCTGCGCGCCCTGGACGGCGTACTCCCACCAACCGGTCACCAGGGCGAGGCCGACGACGATCATCAGCACCCCGCCGACGCGGGTGATGGCGCGCTGGTGGCTGCGCAGCCAGCGCAGCGCCCCCATCGCCTTGCGCCAGGCGACCGCGACGACGACGAACGGGATGCCGAGGCCAAGGGAGTAGACGGCGAGCAGCAGACCGCCGCGCGCGGCGGTGCCCTGGTTGAAGGCGAGCGTCGAGATGGCGCCGAGCGTCGGGCCGCTGCACGGGGTCCAGCCGAGGCCGAAGAGGAAGCCGAGGAGCGGCGCCGCGGCGAGACCGACGGCGGGGATCTTGTGGAACCGGACGTCGCGCTGCAGCGCCGGGATGAGCCCGAGGAACGCGATCCCCATGACGATGCAGACGATGCCGAGGACGCGGTCGACGGTGGACTGGTAGTCGAGCAGCCAGTAGCCGACCCCGCCCGCGGCGACGCCGAGGAGCACGAAGACGACGGAGAAGCCGAGCACGAAGAGGACCGAGCCGGCCAGCATCCGGCTGCGGCGGCCGCTGCCGGAGACGACGTCGGCGCCCGAGAGACCGGTGGCGTAGGAGAGGTAGCCCGGCAGCATCGGCAGCGTGCAGGGCGAGACGAAGGAGAGCAGGCCGGCGACCAGCGCGATCGGGATCGCGAGCAGCAGCGAGCCGCTGCTCGCGGTGTCGGCGAGACCGTTCACGACGACGTCTCCACGTCCTGGACGGCCTCCACGAGGGTGAGCTTGGAGGGCACCGCACCGTTGATGGTGGCGGCCACCCGGCCCTGCTTGTCGAGGACCATCGTCGCTGGGGTGGTCCGGGGGCTGACCTTGCCCGTGAAGGACCGGAGCGCCTTGCCGTCGTTGCCGTCGATCGAGGGGTAGTCGATGCCGTTGCCGCGCTCGAAGGCGAGGGCGCTGCCCACCGAGTCGCGGACATCGATGCCGACGAAGGTGACCTTGTCGCCGTACTGCTTGGCGAGCTCGGCCTGCGCCTCCTTCAGCAGAGGCGCCTCCTTGATGCACTCCCCGCACCAGGCGCCCCAGACGTTGACGACCACGACCTTGCCGCGCTGGTCCGCGAGGTCGTAGGCCTTCCCTTGGAGGGTCTTGCCGGTCAGCTCGATCGCGTCGCCACGGTGGTCGACGGCGTAGGTCACGACGTTGCCGTCGCCCTCGATGTAGCCGCCCTCGTTGGTGCCGGCGAGGCCGCACGCACCCAGGACGGCGAGCAGCGGGAGTACGACGAGCGGACGGAGGCCGCGCTTGGTCACGCCCATGGTCAGGACTGCTCCTCCTCGGGCACCTTGCCCTGGGGGCGGTGCTCCTCGGGAGCGCCACCGGCGGAGTACGGCGCGTGCTTGTCCTTCGTGGGGATCAGGTCGCCCGCGGGCTCGGCGTAGGAGATCTGCGCCAGCCGGTCGCCGACGAAGTGGAAGGACGTGAGGGAGCAGAGCGTGCACTGCCGCTTGCGCGGGTCGTGCAGGAAGCTGCGCCGCTCGGCGGCCAGGCGCGTCGTCCAGATCGGGAGCTGGTGGGACACGACGACCGCCTCGTGGCCCTCCGCCGCCTTCCGGGCATCCTCGACCGCGGCCATCATGCGCACCACGATCTCGGTGTAGGGCTCGCCCCACGACGGCCGGAACGGGTTCCATAGCTTGAGCCAGGTCCGCGGGTTGCGCAGCGGGCTGTCGCCGCGGCCGAACTGCTTGCCCTCGAACCAGTTCTCCGACTCGATGACCCGCGGCTCGAGGGTCACCTCGAGGCCGCGCGCCTTCGCGAGCGGCGCGGCGGTCTCCTGAGCCCGCTCGAGCGGGCTGGAGACGAGGTGGGTGATGTCGCGGTCGCCGATCCGCTCGGCGACGCGCTCGGCCATCCGGACCCCGAGCGCCGAGAGGTGGAAGCCGTCGCGGCGGCCGTAGAGGATCCCGTCGGGGTTGTAGACCTCGCCGTGGCGCAGCAGGTGGACGATCGTGTCGGGAGTCGCCATCACGCCTCCCCGGCGGTCGAGCCGGCCGCGGCCTTCGCGGCAGCCTCGGCGGCGGCCGGCAGCGCGTCGAGGATCGTCTGGACGGCCCGCTCGTCGTGGGCGGCGGAGAGGAACCAGGTCTCGTAGGCGCTCGGCGGGAGGTAGACCCGATGCTCCAGCATGGCGTGGAAGAAGGCGGCGTACGCCGCCGAGTCGGTCCGGCTCGCGTCGTCGAAGTTGCGCACCGGGCCGTCGGTGAAGAAGACGGAGAACATCGTGCCGGTCGACTGGATCGTGTGGGCCACACCGGCCGTGGTGAGCGCCTCGCCGACGGCGGTCTTCACCGTCTCCGCGGCGGCGCCGATGTGGGCATAGACCTCGTCGGTCGCCAGCCGGAGCGTGGTGAGGCCGGCGGTGGTCGCGATCGGGTTCCCGGAGAGGGTGCCGGCCTGGTAGACGGGCCCCTCCGGCGAGAGCCGCCGCATGATGTCAGCGCGGCCACCGAACGCCGCGGCCGGGAAGCCGCCGCCCATCACCTTGCCGAAGGTGACCAGGTCGGGCGTCCAGCCCTCGACCTTGCCGTCCAGGCCCCATTGCCCCTGCGCGGAGGCACGGAAGCCGGTCATCACCTCGTCGGAGACGAAGAGCGCGCCGTGGGACCGGCAGGTCTCGGCGAGGAAGGCGTTGAAGCCGGGCTCGGGCGGGACGATGCCCATGTTGCCCGGAGAGGCCTCGGTGATGAGGCAGGCCACCCGGTCGCCGTACTCGGCGAACGCCTTCTCGACCGCGCTCCGGTCGTTGTAGGGCAGGACCAGGGTGAGCTCGGTGCTCGACGCCGGGACGCCGGGCGTGCCGGGAACGGCGAACGTCGCCAGGCCGGAGCCCGCGGCGGCGAGGAGTGCGTCGACGTGGCCGTGGTAGCAGCCGGCGAACTTGATCACGACGTCGCGGCCGGTGAAGCCGCGGGCGAGCCTGATCGCCGACATGGTCGCCTCGGTGCCGCTGCTGACGAAGCGCACCTCCTCCACCGGCGCGCGGCGGACGATCTCCTCAGCGAGCGCGACCTCGGGCTCCGTCGGCGTGCCGTACGACGTGCCGCGCGCGACCGCCGCCGTGACCGCGGCCAGCACCTCGGGGTGGGCGTGGCCGAGCAGCATCGGACCCCAGGAGCAGATGAGGTCGACGTAGGTGTTGCCGTCGACGTCGGTCAGCCAGGCGCCCTGCGCCTCGCGGATGAACCGAGGGGTGCCACCGACCGCGTTGAAGGCCCGCACCGGCGAGTTGACGCCGCCGGGGGTCACCGCCTTGGCGCGCGCGAAGAGCGCTTCGGACGCGGGGACCGAGCCCGCAGGATCGTAGGTCGCATCAGTGGGCACCGGCTCATTGTTCCTCAACCGCCCAAGTAAACTCGATCCGGCCCTTTCGCATCATGAGTGGCAACGAGACACGTCTCACACTCGTCCACGTCGGAAGCGCTGTCGGGCCGGTCCCGCAGGCGCGGTTCAAGGCGAACTCAGGTGGGAACAGTGACATGCGTAACTTGTCCGTGACACGCTTCGTTGTGGCTTGACGTATGAGGGAGCACGCCGTACGACGCCGTGCGGCGAGATCAAGGGAGTAGTACATGTCGGCTTCGCGCTCCGGGCGCGTTCGCAAGGCCACGGCACTCGTGCCACTCGCGGTGCTGTCCGCGGCCTGGACCGTCAACGTCACCGGCCTGACGCAGACCTCCGCGGTCGCGTCGGTGAGCACCCCGTCGGCGAGCCTGCCCGACGGGACGGCGCTGCCGTCCGCGCCGATCACGGCGCCGGCGAGTGTCTCCGCGCCGACGTCGTCGACCGGCGGCCTGACCCAGAAGAAGGCCTCGACGATCGTCTCCACGGCGACCTCGTCCGGCATCCCGGCGGCCGCGCTCGCCGCCTACCAGCGCGCGGCGACCGTCATCGACGACGCCGACAAGAGCTGTCACCTCGACTGGCCGCTGATCGCCGCGATCGGCCGGGTCGAGTCCAACCACGGCCGCGCCGACGGCAACCGTCTCACCACCGCCGGCATCTCGACGCCCGGCATCTTCGGGCCCGCCCTCAACGGCAAGGGCACCTCCCTGATCAAGGACACCGACGGCGGCAGCTTCGACGGCGACACCGCCTATGACCGCGCGGTCGGACCGATGCAGTTCATCCCGTCGACCTGGTCGATGGTGGGCGTCGACGCGGACGGCGACGGCAAGCGCAACCCGCAGGACATCAACGACGCCGCGCTCGCGACCGCCGTCTACCTCTGCTCCGGCGACGAGGACCTCGCCACCGCCGCGGGCCAGCGCGCCGCCGTCTTCCGCTACAACCACAGCCAGTCCTACGTCGCGACAGTCCTCGGCGTCGCCAAGGCCTACGCCGCCGGTGACTACACCTCGGTGCCCGACAACACCGTCACCACCGACTGGACCTTCACCCCGTCCACTCCCCCGGCGGCCGCCTCCCACGGCGCCAAGCACGGCAGCAAGGGCATCAAGGGCCACCAGGGCGGCTCGACGGGCTCCGCCAGCGGCCCCAGCAGCACCTCCACCACCGCTCCCTCCACCTCCGGCAGCGGATCCAAGCAGTCCGGGAGCAAGAGCTCCGGCAGTGGGGACAAGGGCACCACCACCCCGCCGCCGGCGACCAGCACCCCGTCGCTGCCCCCGGTGGGCCTGCCGAGCACGGGCGTCCCGCCGGTCGACAACACGATCTCAAAGGCGCAGGCGACCACGCAGTGCCTCGGGGAGGTCGTACCCCAGAGCTTCCAAAGCCTCTTGGGCGGAGTTCTCGGCGGTAGCCTCGAGCAGATCGTGTCGGCCCTCAACCTCCTGCCGGGCGGCAAGGGTGTCGCCAGCGACTTGACGACCTGCGTCAACAAGCTGGTCAACTAGCAAAATCTGCGGCGAAGGCCGCCACTCCCTCCGCGGGAGTGGCGGCCTTCGCCACTCCTGTCCGACAACGCGGGCGACCCCACGGGTGCCCGCCGCCGGACCTCACGGTGTCCAGAGCCTGAGCCAGCAGACCTTGGGGCGGACGCGCCGCCCAGTCAGCGCGCGAGGAGCCGCGCGGCCTCGACGGCCCAGTAGGTGAGGATGACGTCGGCACCGGCTCGCCGGAAGGCGGTGAGCGTCTCCAGGATGGCCGGCTCGCGGTCGATCCAGCCCTGGGCCGCAGCGGCCTCGAGCATGGAGTACTCCCCCGAGATGTTGTAGGACGCCACCGGGACGTCCACGGCGTCGCGGACCGCGCGCAGGACGTCGAGGTAGGGCAGGCCCGGCTTCACCATGACCAGGTCAGCCCCCTGCTCCACGTCGAGCAGCGCCTCGCGGACGCCCTCGAGCGCGTTCGCCGGGTCCTGCTGATAGGTCCTGCGGTCGCCCTGCAGCGAGGAGTCGACGGCCTCGCGGAAGGGACCGTAGAACGCGGAGGCGTACTTGGCGGAGTAGGCCAGGATCGACACGTCCTCGTGGCCGGCACCGTCGAGCGCCTCGCGGATCACGGCGACCTGGCCGTCCATCATCCCCGACGGCCCGACCATGTGGACGCCGGCGTCGGCCTGGGCGCGGGCCATCTCGGCGTACACCTCGAGCGTCGCGTCGTTGTCGATCCGGCCCGCCGCGTCGAGCACGCCGCAGTGGCCGTGGTCGGTGAACTCGTCGAGGCAGAGGTCGCTCATCACGGTCAGCGCGTCGCCGACCTCGGCGACGACGTCCGCGATCGCGACGTTGAGGATCCCGGCCGGGTCACAGGCACCGGAGCCGACCGCGTCCTTCTGCGTCGGGACGCCGAAGAGCATGATCCCGCCGATGCCCGCCTCGGCGGCCTCAGCGGCCGCCTTGCGGAGCGAGTCCCGGCTGTGCTGGACCACGCCCGGCATCGACGAGATCGGCACCGGCTCGCTCGCGCCCTCGCGGACGAAGACCGGCAGCACCAGGTTGCGGGCCTCCACCGAGGTCTCGGCGACCATCCGGCGCAGGGCCGGCGTACGCCGCAGGCGACGTGGGCGGACGATCGGTCGCTCGATGGCCATCGCGTTCAGCTCCTCACTTGGCGCGCGCCCGCCGGCCGGCCGGCTTGCGCTCCGACGGCTTGGTGACCGGCTGGCCCGATTCGATGAGCGAGGCACGCCGCGCGGCGCCGAAGGCGGCGAGCGCGTCGGTGAGGGCCTCGATCGACGGCGACGGGGCCATCACGTCGACCCGCAGGCCGTGCTCCTCGGCGGTCTTCGCGGTGGCCGGGCCGATGACCGCGATGACGGTCGAGGCGTGCGGCTTGCCGGCGATCCCGACGAGGTTGCGGACGGTCGAGGACGAGGTGAAGACGACGGCGTCGAACTTGCCGGTCTTGATCGCCTCCCGGGTCGGCGCCGGCGGCGGCGCGGCCCGCACGGTGCGGTAGGCCGTCACGTCGTCGCACTCCCAGCCCAGGTCGACCAGGCCCGCGACGAGGTTCTCGGTGGCGATGTCGGCCCGAGGCAGGAACACCCGGTTGATCGGGTCGAGGACCTCGTCGTACTCCGGCCAGACCTCGAGCAGGCCGGCAGCCGACTGGTTGTCGCCCTCGGGCACGAGGTCGGCGCGCAGGCCCCAGTCGGCCAGCGCCTGGGAGGTCTTCTCACCGACCGCGGCGATCTTGAGACCGGAGAAGGCACGGCAGTCGAGGCCGTACTCGTCGAACTTCTCGCGGACGGCACGGACCGCGTTGATCGAGGTGAACGCGATCCACTCGTAGCGACCCTCGACGAGGCCGCGGATGGCCTTGTCCATCTGCTGCGGGTTGCGCGGCGGCTCGACGGAGATGGTGGGGACCTCCTCGGGCACCGCGCCGAACCCGCGCAGCTTCTGCGAGAGTGCCGGCGCCTGCTCCTTCGTGCGCGGCACGAGCACGCGCCAGCCGAAGAGCGGCTTGGTCTCGAACCACGACAGGGTCTCGCGCAGGTCGACGACCTTGCCGACCACGATGACGGCCGGCGGCGCCATCCGCGCGGCGCGCGCGTCCGCGGCGATGTTCTCCAGCGTCGAGGTGACCGTGGCCTGCTCGGTGGTGGTGCCGACCCGGGTCATGGCGACCGGCGTCTGCGGCGAGCGACCGGCGGCGACGAGCTCCTTGGCGATGTCGCCGACCAGGCCGACGCCCGAGAGCAGCACGAGGGTGCGGTCGTCGGCGTACTGCGACCAGTCGACCTTCTCGCCGCAGGTCACGACGGCGACCTCGCGGTGGTCCTTCGTGGTCAGCGGGATGCCGGCGTACGCCGGGACCGCGTTGACGGAGGAGACACCGGGCACGATCTCGAAGCCGATCCCCGCCTTCGCGCAGGCCTGCGCCTCCTCGGGTCCCGAGGCGTAGAGGAACGGGTCGCCGCTCATGAGGCGTACGACGCGGCGGCCGCGCTTCGCCTGCTTGACGACGACCTTGGCACGCGCGGCGTGGGTCAGCGGCTGGCCGTCCTCGCCGAAACCGCCGTCGACGATCTCGGGGCCATCGCCGCCGAGGAGCTGCTCCACCATCGGCGTGTGCTCTGGTGCCTCGGTCACGACGACCTCGGCCCGGCGGAGCAGCTCGAGCGCCCGCACGGTGAGCAGCTCGGGGTCACCCGGACCGCTGCCGACGAACGAGACCCAGCCCTGGGTCTCGGACGCATCCGACGCGGCCTTCTGCTCGGTGATCTTTGCTCGGGTCATGCGTTGTGCACCTTGTCCAGCTCGGGAGCGGCGGAGTCAGAGCCGTCGCCCTTGTTCAGTTCCGCGTTCAGTTCCGCGTTGAGGTCAGCAGCCCCCTCGGCGAGCATCTCTTCGGCGAGGCGGGTGCCGACGCCGGCGGCGTCGTCGACCAGGCCCGTCGCGGAGAGGCGGATCGCCCGGGAGCCGTCCGGAGAGAGCACGACCGCGCGCACCCACAGCTCCACGCCCTCCTCGCCCTCGACGACCTCGGCGAGGGTGCCGATCGGCGCGGCGCAGCCGCCCTCGAGGGTCGCGAGGACGGCACGCTCGGCCTCGACGGCCGCCCGCGTGAAGGGGTCGTCCAGCCCGGAGAGGAGAGCGACCATCTCGGCGTCGTCGGTGCGGCACTCGACAGCCAGCGCCCCCTGACCGGGAGCGGGCAGGACCTGCAGCGGATCGAGCACCTCGGAGACCTCGTCGAGTCGGTCGATGCGGGCGAGGCCGGCGCGGGCGAGCACGACGGCGTCGTACTCACCGGACCGGACCTTGCCGATTCGGGAGTCCACGTTCCCACGGACGCCGACGAGGTCCAAACCGAGACCGAGGGCCTGGATCTGCGCGGCCCGCCGGGGCGATCCGGTGCCGACCTTCGCCCCTTGCGGGAGCTCGCCGAGGGTCAGTCCGTCACGCGCGACGACGACGTCGCGCGGGTCCTCACGCGGGGGTACGGCGACGAGCGTGATCCCCTCCTGCGGGTAGGTCGGAAGGTCCTTGAGCGAGTGCACCGCGACGTCGATCTCACCGGCCAGCAGCGCGTCGCGCAGCGCGCTCACGAACACCCCGGTGGAGGGGGTGCCGGCGAGTGGCGTGCCGGCCGCCTGGCTGCGGTCGCCGTCGGACGTGATCTCGACCAGCTCGACCTCGCGGCCGAGCGCACGGACGAGGTCGGCGACGTGGCCGGACTGCGTGCGGGCGAGCAGGGACCGGCGGGTCCCGAGCCGGATCGGGTGGGGTGTCGGCGTGGTCGTCACTTCGGTCCCTCCGGCACGTCCGGCCGGGTCACGGCGGTCACGGCCTCCGGGTCGAGCGCGAACAGCTCGGCCAGGGCGGCCGCGTAGGACACCGCGCCGGTCTCGTTGGCGAGCTCCTTGACGCGGACGGTCGGCTCGTGGAGCAGCTTGTCGGCGACCCGGCGCACGGCGTGGAGGATCTCCGCGCGGGTGGCCGCGTCGAGCTCGGGCAGGCGACCGTCGAGGCGCGCCATCTCGGCGTCGACCACGCTGGTGGCCATCGACCGCAGCGCGACGACCGTCGGGGTGACGCTGGCCTGCTTGCGCGCGCTGACGAAGGCGGCGACCTCCTGCGTCACGATGTCGCGTACGGCGGCGACCTCCTGCCCCGCCTCCGACTCGTGCAGCTCCTCGGCCAGGGTGGCCAGGTCGACGAGCGCGACACCCGCCAGCTCGGCGACCGCGGGGTCGATGTCGTGCGGCAGCGCCAGGTCGATGAGCGCGACGGGGCGCTCGGCCCGGTCGGCCACCATGGGCGAGGTGACGAGCACGCCGCGCGCGCCGGCGCAGGTGACGACGACGTCGGCCGCGGCGATCTCGGCGGCCAGCGTCGGCAGGGCGGCCGCCCGACCGCCGTACTCCTGCGCGAGGCGGGCGGCGCGCTCCTCGGTCCGGTTGACGATGACGATCTCGCCCGCGCCGGCGCGGGCGACGGTCGCCGTGGCGAGACCGGCCATCGCGCCTGCCCCGACGATGACGACCCGCTTGCCGGCGATCGGGCCGACCGCCCGCTCGGCGCGGACCAGCGACGCGGTCACGAGCGACGGCGCGGCGCGGTCGATGTCGGTCTCCGCACGCGTGCGCTTGCCGACGCGGAGGGCCTGCTGGAAGAGCGAGTTGAGGGCGGGGCCGACGGTGCCGAGCTCCTGGCCGAGCTGGAGCGCGGCCCGGGTCTGGCCGAGGATCTGGCCCTCGCCGACCGCCATCGAGTCCAGGCCGGCGGCGACCTGGAAGAGGTGGGAGACCGCACCGTCGTCGTAGTGGACGTAGAGGTGCGGGAGCATCGTGTCGACCGACTCACCGGCGCGCTCGATGATCTTGCGCGAAAGCTCCTCGACCGAGCCGTGGAAGCGCTCGACCTCGGTGTAGATCTCGAGTCGGTTGCAGGTCGCGATGACCGCAGCCTCGGTGACGTGCTCGGCGTGGGCGACGTCGGTGACGAGCTTCTGCAGCCCCTCGGCGTCGACGGAGGCCGCCTCGAGCATCGAGACGGGCGCCGAGTTGTGGGAGATGCCAACGACCAGGACGCTCATCGGCGTGCTCGCTTCGCTCGGTGCACCGATCCATCCATGGACGGCGCCACGGACGCACCTTGAACCGTTCGCTCGCTCACGCACTCACCTCCGGCGCCGCGGCGCCACTGACGCTGTTGACACGGCCGCTCGGCATCCCGTCGAGGTCGGCAGCTTCGGTGTGGGCCTTCCGGGACTCGTGGTAGGCCAGGATCTGGAGCTCGATGGAGAGGTCCACCTTCCGTACGTCGACACCGGGCGGCACCGAGAGCACCACCGGAGCGAAGTTGAGGATGCTGCTGACGCCGGCCTGCACCATCGCGTCCGCGACGTCTTGGGCCGCCGGGGCCGGGACCGAGATCACGCCGATCGCCACCTGCTGCTCCGCGACGATCGCGGCCAGCTCGTCGAACGGACGCACCGCGATGCCGGCCACCTCCTTGCCGTGGAGGCTCGCGTCGGCGTCGAGCAGCGCCACGATGCGGAAGCCCCGGCTGCGGAAGCCGGAGAAGCTGGCCAAGGCGTGGCCCAGGTTGCCGATGCCGACGATGACGACGGGCCACTCCTGGGTCCCGCCGATCTCACGGGCGATCTGGTAGCGCAGGTAGTCGACGTCGTACCCCACTCCCCGGGTGCCGTAGGAGCCCAGGTAGGAGAGGTCCTTGCGAAGCTTGGCGGAGTTGACGCCGGCCGCGGCGGCGAGCTCCTCGGAGGAGCAGACCGCGATGTTGCGGTCGGCCAGCGAGATGAGCGCCCGCAGATAGACGGGGAGACGAGCCACGGTCGCCTCGGGGATGTCCCGGGTCGTGTCGGTGGTGCTCCGTGCCGTCACGCTCAGCTCTCTCAAGACAGGCCGCGAACGGGGGCTACTGGGCAGCCCGGGATCGTCCTACGGCTTGTTCACTCTAGGAGTTCGTGCAATTGAGAACAAACCGAGTGACGGGCGCCGCATCGCGGTCACGTAGCACATGTGGCCGACGACACATGCGGCGGGGTCGACGGCCACGCCGCAGGCGACGCGCCTCAGACCGGTCGCGCGAGGGCGGCACGCAGCCGCTCCTCGGAGACCCGCCAGAAGTCGTGCTGCCGCCCGTCGACGAACGTCACGGGGATCTCCTCCCCGAAGCGCTCCTGCAGCGCGGGGTCGTCGTCGATCGAGATCTCGTCGTACGACGTCCCCGTGTCGGCGCACACCTTCTCGATCACCACCCGGGCGTCGTCGCAGAGGTGGCACCCGGGCCGGGAGTAGAAAGTGATGCGCGCAGTCATGACAGACCCATTCTGCTCCCTCCGCGGGCAGCGGCGGACCACTACAGTGACCCGCGTGACCAGCAGCCGGGACCAGCAGCGCCGCCGGGCCGAGCTGCGGCGCCGTGACCTGAGGCGGCGCTCCGCGCTGGCCGGCGAGGCGTCGGCGGCCGCGGCCGAGGTCGAGACGGCCCTCGACGGTGCGGGCGACGCCGAGGCGGCGGCGTTCTTCGACGTGGACAACACGATCATGCAGGGCGCCACGATCTTCCACCTCGCCCGCGGGCTCCACCGGCGCAGGTTCTTCACCACGCGGGAGATCCTCGGCGCGGCCTACAAGCAGGCGTACTTCAGAGTCGTCGGTGTCGAGGACCCGGCTCACATGGAGTCGGCACGCAGCTCGGCGCTGTCGTTCATCGAGGGCCACACCGTCGCCGAGCTCCAGGAGCTGGGCGAGGAGATCTTCGACGAGGCGATGGCCCACCGCATCTGGCCCGGGACGCGCGCGCTCGCGCAGTCCCACGTCGACCGCGGTCAGCGGGTCTGGCTCGTCACCGCCGCACCGGTCGAGATCGCGCAGATCATCGCCCGCCGGCTCGGACTCACCGGCGCGCTCGGCACGGTCGCCGAGCACGTCGACGGCGTCTACACGGGCCGGCTCGTCGGCGAGATGCTGCACGGCCCGGCCAAGGCGGAGGCGGTCAAGGCGATCGCGGCGCGCGAGGGGCTCGACCTCAGCCGCTGCGCGGCGTACTCCGACTCCGCCAACGACCTGCCGATGCTCTCGCTCGTCGGCGATCCGTGCGCGGTCAACCCCGACCACAAGCTGCGTGCCCACGCCCGCGCCATGGGCTGGCGGATCCGCGACTACCGCACCGGACGCAAGGCGGCGCGGGCCGGGATGATCGCGACGGCGCTGGGCGGCGCGGCGACCGGCGCGGTCGCCGCCGGCATCGCGCTGCGCCCGCGCCGACGCTGACCGGCCGTCGTCCGGATCTTAGTGAGGCACCTGACACAGGAACCCTTCCGTCGTAGAGTGGCACCGGCTTAGGGAAGCGCTGGTCAAGAGCGCCGTCGCGCAGCAGGCGGGATTGGTCAGTGGTTCCCTAGGGGCCGGGAGCACGTCGGGAGGGAACCCAATGCCTTGGCACGCTGGCGATGTCGCGCGCGGTCTCGGTGCTCTGCGCGCCGAGCTCGCGCGCACTCTGGCGAGCCTCCAGCCCTCCCCGGCGCTGCCCGGTGGCGGCATGTTCCTCTCCGAGGCGACGACCGGCCGGTCGTCCGGGCGGTCGACGGCGTACGGCACCGGCTCCGCCGAGGACGCCGGTGACCCGTCGGACGACCCGCCCGACGACACCGGCCAGGCGACCTCCTCGGAGGACTCCGAGGAGGGGCGCTCCCGTCTCATTGCGCTGGTCGAGCTTGCCCGCAAGGGCGACACCGAGGCGTTCGGGCTGCTGTATGACCACTACCACGGCGCGGTCTACCGCTTCCTCTTCTACCGGACGCGATCGGTCGCGCTCGCGGAGGACCTCACCTCGGAGACGTTCTTCCGCGCCCTGCGCTCGATGACCGGCTTCCGGTGGCAGGGCAAGGACTTCGGCGCCTGGCTCATGACGATCGCGCGCAACCTCGCGACGGACCACTTCAAGGCCGGCCGGACCCGCCTGGAGCTCACCACCGAGGACATGGGGCTGCACGACGATGCCACCGACGACGGTCCGGAGCGCTCCGTCCTGGCGAGCATCACCAACGAGATCCTTCTCGAGGCGCTCTCCAAGCTCCCCGGCGAGCAGCGCGACTGCGTCGTCATGCGCTTCCTCCAGGGACTGAGCATCGCCGAGACCGCGGCCGTCCTGGGTCGCAGCGACGGCGCCATCAAGCAGCTTCAGCTGCGCGGGATCCGCAACCTCGCGAAGTTGATGCCCGACGGACTGCGCGGCTGATGACTGCCCTGAGGAATGCTCCCGAGCCCCGTGTCCGTCGTCACGCGCGCAGGCGCGTAACCCCGCGCGCGGACGTATCGTTGAGCAGAGCGATCGCGGTAGCCCCGTCGGGGCCGGTCCCCACGACCGCTCCACGTTCAACCCGAGTAGGACCACGATGAGCCCGGCGTTTCCGGCGCGGCGACGCGCCGACGAGTTCCACCGACTGGTCGAGGCAGAGGCCTCGTCCGGCGCGACAGCCACGCCCCACGACGAGCTGAGCGAGCTCGCCGCGCTGGCGACGGGGCTGCGCGAGCTGCCCGCGGTCGCGCCGCGCGCGGACTTCTCCGTGGCGCTGCGGGAACGGCTGATGGCGGCCGCGGAGACCGAGTTCGCCTCGCCGACCAGCGACGCCGTCGCCGCGAAGCTGACCGTGCAGAGCCTGTCGCGCTCCTCCTCAGCGGGCCGCCGCCAGCGTCGGCTGACTGTCGGGATCGCGGCGTTCGCGATCATCGGAGGTACGGCGGGCGCCGCCGTCGCCTCGCAGGGCGCTCTCCCGGGCGACACGCTCTATCCCGTCAAGAGGGCGATCGAGAACGTCCGCACGGGCTTCGTCATCAGCGACCACTCGAAGGGGTCGACGCTCCTCTCCGACGCCGATACCCGTCTCGACGAGGTCCACAAGCTGACCGACGTCGACCACACCGCCGACTCCGCCGCCGTCCGCACGGCGCTCGAGTCGTTCTCGTCGCAGGCGACGAAGGCCTCCGACCTGCTGCTCGACGACTACCAGCACCACCAGAACCCGAAGAGCCTCGACGACCTGCGGTCCTTCGCGTCCAACGGCATCACCCGCCTCTCCGACCTGCAGTCGGCGGTGCCCGAGAGCGCGCAGGGCGCGATCGGCGAGGCGGCGCAGACGCTGTTGCTCATCGACCAGGCGGCGCAGGCGCTCTGCCCGAGCTGCGGCCCCGGGATCACCCAGCTCCCGCAGAACCTCCTGCGCACGGTCTCCACGACGCTCGACTCGACGACGAGCGGGCTGACCGGCGACCTGGGCCTGACCGGCTCCTCGCCGTCCGGCGACGGCGGCCTCCTCCCCGGGCCCGCCCTTCCGTCGGTCAAGCCCGGCGAGCTGCCCCCGGGCAGCACCAAGTCCGGCTCCGGCACGGGCACGAAGAGCTCGTCCGGCCAGGATTCTCAGGGCGGCTCCACGTCGGGCGACACGACGTCCGGCTCCGGCACGAGCAGCGGCACGGGCTCGTCGGACTCCACAGGCTCCTCGAGTGGCCAGGCCGGCGAGCCGTCCTCGTCGCCGACCACCGGCCTCGGCGACACCGTCGGTGACGTCGTCGGAGGAGTGACCGGCACGGTCGGCGGCCTGCTCTCCGGCGTCGGTGGGCTGCTCGGCGCGTCGCCCACGCCCTGATCGGACCGAGGCCTGATCCTGCCCGGCTCCGCCCGGCTCAGCGGAAGACGGAGCCGCGCTGCATCAGCAGCGTGTAGAGCGTCTGCTGGATCGTCTCGCGCACCTGGTCGGTGACGTCGAAGACCAGCATCGGGTCGTCGGCCGCGCCGTCGTCGTACTCGTCGGTGCGGATCGGCTCGCCGAACTCGATCAGCCACTTCGACGGCAGCGGGACCATCCCGAGCGGCCCCAGCAGCGGGAAGAACGGCGTGATCGGGAGGTAGGGCAGCCCCAGCACCTTCGCGAGTGCGGGGATGTTGCCGACCAGCGGATAGATCTCCTCGGCGCCCACGACGGAGAGCGGCACGATCGGGACGCCGGTGCGCAGAGCGGCCGAGACGAAGCCGCCGCGCCCGAAGCGCTGCAGCTTGTAGCGCTCGGAGTAGGGCTTGCCGATCCCCTTGAAGCCCTCCGGCCAGACGCCGACGAGCTCGCCGCCGCACAGCATCCGCTCGACGTCCTCGTTGCAGGCCAGCGTGGCGCCGCTACGGCGCGCCAGCATCCCGACGAACGGCATCCGGAAGACCAGGTCGGCGCCGAGCGGGCGCAGGTCACGACCCAGATGGTCGTGGATCGTCACCATCGTCATGAGTGCGTCGACCGGCAGCGTCCCGGAGTGGTTGGAGACGACGAGCGCTCCCCCGTCGGTCGGGATGTTGTCGATGCCGCGGACCTCGATCCGGAACCACTTCTCCTTGAGCGGCCGCAGGACGGCCAGGAGGAAGCGCTCGGTGAGCTCGCGGTCGAAGCCGTAGTCGTCGACGTCGTAGTCGCCCGTCACGCGGCGACGCCAGAAGGCGAGGAGTCGCGCCAGCTGGGGTTCCCAGTCGGCGCCGAACACCTCCCGTGCGGCCGAGTCCAGGGCGGCCTTCCAGTCCGACGCCGGGATGCCGCGCAGCGGGTGGCGCTCACGGGTGGTCGCCACAGGTACGCCGCCGGCCGACCGCTCCGGGCGGGGTTCGGCCGACTCCTCGGCGGGTTCGGCCGACTCCTCGGCCGGAACGGCCGACTCCTCGGCGGAGGGCTTCTTCTTCCGCACCGGACGGGGCCGGCCGGAGGCACCGGCGAGCCCCCGAGCCGCGGAGGACGGCGCCTTGCCCGTCCCACGGCCCGGCTCCCCACGGGTGCCGAGCGGGATGATGTCGGCGTCAGCCACGGCTGCTCACCTCCGGTGGGGCGGCACCGGCGAGCCGGCGCTCCAGGTCGGCCAGGAACCGGTCCGTGCGCCCACCGGTCGGCGTGAGCGTGGACGCGAAGTCGTCGAGGGTCTGCGCCGTGGTGTGGCCCGGGGTGAAGCCGAGGGTCTCCCGCATCCGGGTCGTGTCGACACCGCGTCCGAAGGTGAGGAAGGACCGCATCTCGGGCGGCAGCTCGGTCAGCCGGGCCCGGCGCAGGAAGCCGCCGACGCTGCCGACCGCGAAGCTGGGCAGCGGGAGGGTCGGACGCTGCAGGCGGCGCACGACCTGGGAGAGCGTGAGGAGGCCGTCACCGGCGATGTTGAACGTCCCGGGGACGCGGGCGCGGATCGCGTGGGCGAGCGCGGCGTACAGGTCCTGCTCGTGGAGGAGCTGCAGCCGCGGGTCGAAGCCGAGCACGGTCGGGATGACCGGCAGCCGGAGGTAGGACGCCAGCGGACTGTCGATCCGGGGACCGAGGACGTTCGCGAAGCGGAGCGTGGTCACGCAGACGTCGGGCCGGCGCCGGGCGAACCCGCGCACGTAGCCCTCGATCTCGGCGACGTCCTTGGCATAGCCGCCGTAGGCCGTCCGCCGAGGCTCCATCTCCTCGGAGAACATCGCGGGGTCGCGGCTGCTGGCGCCGTAGACGGTGGTCGTCGACTTCACGACGAGCTGCCGCACCGACGGCGATCGCTGGCAGGCCGCGAGGAGCTGCATCGTCCCGATGACGTTGAGCTCCTTCATCATCGACCGGCCCCCGGCGGAGCCGGGGGTCGCGATGACGCTCATGTGGACGACGGTGTCGACGTCCTCCTTGGCGATCACCTTGGCGATCACCGGGTTGCGGATGTCGGCCCGGACGAAGGACATCCGGCCGATGTCGCGCCGAGGAGGCACGACATCGACACCGATCACCCGCTCGACGCCTGGATGGTCGGCGGCAGCGCGCGCGAAGCGACGACCGAGGTCACGTGAGACCCCGGTGACCAAGACGACTCTGCCGGGTCGACCGGCAGGTCCGGCGGCGCGCTCCGCCATGTCCCCTTCGAGGCGCCTAGCGCGTCACTTGCCGAGCTTGCGGCGCTGGACGCGGGTCTTCTTCAGCAGCTTGCGGTGCTTCTTCTTGGCCATGCGCTTGCGGCGCTTCTTGATGACGGAACCCACGGGAAACCCTTCGATGGTTGAAACAGCCAACTCCGCCGGCGAGGTCCGCCGGCGAACGACGACTCCCACCCGTGAGGACGCGCAGGGTACGTCGAACCGGAACAGCCTAACCGGCGCCCCTCAGCGGTGGGGAATCGGTGGTCGGTCGGTGACACTGAGCGCGCCTTGACGCGCGCGGCGCCAAAGCGGAGCGGCGACGGCGGTCTGGGAGCGAAGGGACCGCCGAGCCGCGACAACGCATGCGACGCGCCGTCAAGGCACGCTCAGCCCGCGTTGTAGAAGGACTTCTGGAGATAGACGTTCGCGTCGTCCTCGCGCACCCGGAAGGAGCGGCCGACACGGACGGCGGGCAGCTCGCCGGAGTGGACGAGCCGGTAGACGGTCATCTTGGAGACGCGCATCATCGCGGCCACCTCGGCGACGGTCAGGAACTTGCTGTCGGAAATGTCGCCCGGAGTGGGGTTGCCAGCCATCGTGTCCACCGATTCTTTCTTCTCTGAGCACGCCACCGGCTTCCCCACCGGTGCTTCCACATGCTCACGCCGTGGTGAGAATAGAGCCTGCTGTGACTCATGGGGAAGAGGAAACCCATGAGATTCTGCATGGCGCGGCGTGTCGGTTTGATTTCGGGTGTCGCGATTGATCTTCGCACGCGCACCAAACGTCACAGGACCCGGCGGGACGCGCTCGCCCGGCCATGACTCCCCACCCTCCCCGATCGGGCGCGTTCAGGGAAGAGGATCGAGCCCGTGGAGCGGGAAGACGGCGTTGCGGGTCGCGTTGATCTGGCGGTCGAGCCAGGTCGCCGGGTCGTAGCCGGACTCCCAGGCGCGATAGTGCGGCTCACGACCGTCGGTCATCCGCCGCGGCGCCACCGCACCAAGGAGACGCGTGATGTGCTCGCGCCAGCCCTCCGGGGTGTCCGTGCGCGGGTCGAGCGGGTGCCCGCCGACGATCGCCAGGAGGTGCGTCCAGGCGCGCGGGACGACGTCCACGACGGCGTACCCGCCCCCGCCGAAGGCGACCCACCTCCCGCCGGTCACCTCGTGGGCGAGCTGGTGGAGCGCGAGGTACGCCGCCCGCTGGCCGTCCACGGTGAGCATGAGGTGCGCGAGCGGATCCTCGGTGTGCGAGTCGCAGCCCTGCTGGGTCACCAGGATCTGAGGCGCGAACTCCCGCACCAGGTCGGGTACGACGGCGTGGAAGGCGCGCAGCCAGCCGTGGTCCGCCGTCCCGGGCGGGAGGGCGAGGTTGGCGGCGCTGCCCGGCGCGTCGGGCCCGCCGGTCTCGTCGGGGAAGCCGGTGCCGGGGAAGAGCATCTGCCCGGTCTCGTGCAGGCTGATGGTGAGCACCCGCGGGTCGTCCCAGAACGCCCGCTCGACCCCGTCGCCGTGGTGGACGTCGACGTCGACGTAGGCGATCCGCTCGACGCCCTGGTCGAGGAGCCACTGGATCCCCACCGCGACGTCGTTGTAGATGCAGAAGCCGCTCGCCCGGTCCCGCATCGCGTGGTGCAGCCCGCCCATGATGTTCGCGGCGTGCAGGCTCTCACCGCTCCACACCTGGCGGCAGGCCTCGATGCTGGCGCCTGCGATGTGGGCGCTGGCGTGGTGGATCGCCGGGAAGACCGGGTCGTCCTCCGTGCCAAGACCGTGGGCCAGGTCGGGCTCCAGGGTGCGGCCCGCCCGCTCGACGGCGTCGATGTAAGCCTCCGAGTGGACGGTCAGCAGCTGGTCCTCGGACGCCATCGGTGCCGGCACCACTCGCAGGCCGCTCTCGAGCACGCCGAGCTCGTCAGCGAGCCGCATCGTCAGGTCGACCCGCAGCGGCGCCATCGGGTGACTCGGACCGAAGTCGTACTCACCCAGGCTCGGGTCGTAGACCACGGTCGCCGGCCCGGGGCACTGCAGATCCATGGCGCTGACGGTACCGGCCCTCCTCGCCGGCCTGACCGAGTGCTCACGAACACGCTCCCAATGCGCGCCAACTCGGAGACCAGGGTGCGAGCCGAACGGAATTCTGTTCGGCTGTGGGTCGCCCGTGGCGGCGCGCGGCAGGGAGACACGGACGCCGCGGCCGGTCAGCCGGCCGCGGCGCCGGGCCCCTTGTCGCGCACCTTCCGGACGTGCTCGAGCGACTCGCGCAGCTCGGTGAGCCACTCGTCGGAGTGCTGGCGCACGAGCCGGACGCACCAGCCGAGCGCGTCGCTGCGGCTGCGAGCGACACCCGCCTCGACCAGGAGGTCGAGGACCTGGCGCTCGGACTGCCGCAGCCGGGTCATCACCGGCGCCGCGACGGTGGTGAACATGGCCCGGACGCCGCCGCACTCGACGCCCCAGGAGACCTTCCGGTCGAAGCGTCGCTCGGCCTCCCGGGCGACGACCATCCGGTCCGGGCGGGTGCGCTCGCGGAACTCCGCGATCCGCCCCTCGACGCTCGCGCGGCGCTCGGCGTCGCCGGCTCCGTCCGCCACCGCGGGCGCGCCGATGTGCCCGATGACGGTGATCTCCTCGCGGTCGACGATCACGTCGGCCAGCTCCTCGAACAGCCCCTCCGGGAGTCGGCCGGCGAACCAGCCCCGGATCTCCTCGGTAGTCATGTAATGAGAATTACGCGATTACCACTCTTCGTCCAGGGACTTTCGCCCCGCACGGCCGTCGCCCTCGGCCAGCGCCCTCAGAGTGAGCAACTGACGCCGCACCATGACCACGTCGGCCCACGCGAGCGCCCTGCCCCGGACGCGATCGAGCGGCCCACGCTGCCCCAGCGCCAGCCGGCAGACGAGCCGGGTCCCCGCCGCGGCCGGCTCGGCGGCGTACGTCACCGCCGTCGGGCCGAAGACACGCGCGAGCCGCGGCAGCATGATCCCGGTCCAGGAGCGCCCCGGCTCGACGGCGGTCACCGCATAGGTCCGCATCAGGACCTGGCCCACCTCGATCCGGTCGGCGCCGGGGACGAGCCCGCGAGGGCTGCGTCGGCCGCGGTTGTCGATCCAGTCGTAGGAGTACGGTGCCAGCGCCAGCTGGCACAGCCGGCGGTAGACGCGCTCCGGCGGCGCGGCGACGTCCACGGCGCGGGTGAGCCGCCGGACGGGCACGCCGAGGGTGGAGTCCGCGGGGTAGTCGCGTGCGGCCTCCTCCGGGGTCGCACCCCACCGCCACGGCAGCCCGCCCACGGCCCGGCCCGGCTCAGCCCCGCTCAGCTGCCGGCGGCCAGCTCGCGGGACCGCTCGGCGGCGGCCTGCATCGCGGCGATGAACGCGGCGCGGACCTTGTGGTCGTCGAGCTCGCGCAGCGCGGCGGCGGTGGTACCGGCCGGCGAGGTGACCTGCTCGCGCAGGACGGTCGGGTGGGTGCCGGTCTCGCGCAGCATGGTCGCCGAGCCGACGAGCGTCTGGATGACGAGGTCGCTCGCCACGGTGCGCGGCAGGCCGAGGTGGACGCCGGCCTCGATCATGGCCTCCACGACATAGAAGACGTACGCCGGCCCCGACCCGCTCACCGCGGTGACGGCGTCCATCTGGTGCTCGGGCACGCGGACGACCTTGCCGACCGCGCCGAGGAGCGCCTCCGCCTCGGCGAGGTGGGCGTCATCGACGCTCGTGCCGGGCGCGATCGCCGCCATGCCCTCGTCGACCAAGGCGGGCGTGTTCGGCATGACCCGGACGACCGCGACGCCGGCAGGCACCTTCCCCTCGATGAAGCCCGTGGTGATGCCGGCCGCGAGCGAGACGAGCAGCTGCCCGGCGCGCAGCACCGGCGCGATCTCGTCGAGCACGGCCCCCATGTCCTGCGGCTTCACCACGAGCATGACGGTGTCCGCGTCGCCGACGGCGTGCAGGTGGGAGACCACGCGGACGGCGTACTTCTCCTCGAGCTCCGCAGCGCGGTCGGGCCGCTTCTCGACCACGAGGAGCGAGTCGGCGGCGCGACCCGCGCGGAGCAGCCCCGAGAGCACCGTCTCCCCCATGACGCCGGCGCCGATGATCCCGGTCAGGGGGGCGGCGCTGCGGGGCTGGTCGGTCGACGGGATGGTCACGTGGGGCACCTACTTCTGGGAGAGGAGGGAACGGAGGAAGAACGAGAGGTTCTGCGGGCGCTCGGCGAGCCGGCGCATGAGATAGCCGTACCACTCCTCGCCGTAGGGGACGTACACGCGCATCCGCTCCCCGAGACCGGCGAGCCGGCGCTGCTCCTCCGGGCGCGTGCCGTAGAGCATCTGGAACTCATAGCTGCCCCGCTCTCGGCCGGACTCGTCGACGAGATGCTGCGCGATCGCGATCATGCGCGGGTCGTGGGTGGCGATCATCGGGTAGCCGTCGCCGGCCAGCAGCGCCTTCAGGCAGCGGACGTAGGACCGGTCGACGTCGACCCGGTCGGTGAACGCGACGTCCTCGGGCTCGTCGTACGCCCCCTTGCAGAGACGGACACGGGAGCCCTCGGTGGCGAGGCGCCGGCAGTCGGCCTCGGTGCGACGCAGGTAGGCCTGGAGGACGGCACCCGTCCCGGGGAAGTCCTGGCGCAGCTCGCGGAGCGTGTGGAGCGTTGCGTCGGTGGTGGTGTGGTCCTCCATGTCGAGCGTCACCGTGGTGCCGACGTTGCCGGCCGCGCGGCAGATCCGACGCGCGTTCTCGAGGGCGACGCGGTCACCACCGGGGAGGTACTGCCCGATCGCGGAGAGCTTGACCGACACCTCGGCGCTCGTCGCGAGGCCGGCGTCGTGGAGCGCCTGCAGCAGCTCGAGGTAGGCCCCGACCGTCGCCTCGGCCCGCTTCTCGTCGGTGGTGTCCTCGCCGAGGTAGTCGATCGACGTCGTCAGACCGGCGTCGACGAGCTCGCGGGTGGCACGCACGGCGTCGGCGGTCCGCTCCCCCGCGACATACCTGCGCACGATCCCCGCCGAGACCGGCATCGTCGTGACCATCTCCTTGACCCGCCCGCTGCGGGCCAGCATCAGGATCGGGCGTCGGAGCAGGGCCATGAGGCGAGAGTACGGGAGGTCGCTGACCGCGGAGTTCACGCCGGGGAGGCGTGCGCGTGGGACGAGCAGCGCGAACGGGAAGAGCTGCGGCACCACCGCGCCGCTACGCGGGGGTCGGTCCCTTCCGGTGGCCCTGGACCGAGGCGCGCAGCCGCGCCATGCGGACGTCGAGGTCGTGCGCCGTGGCCGCCGCCACGCGGAGTTCGTCGAGCAAGCCGGGCGGCACCTCGCCGTCGTACTTGTAATAGATCTTGTGCTCCACGCTCGCCCAGAAGTCCATGGCGATGGTGCGGATCTGGAGCTCGACCTCGACCTGCTCGGTGCGGTCGGAGAGGTAGACCGGCACCTCGACGGTCAGGTGGAGGCTGCGGTAGCCGTTGGGCTTGGGCTGGGCGATGTAGTCCTCCACCTCCACCACGGTCACGTCGGACTGGCTCGTCAGCATGTCGGCGATCCAGTAGACGTCCGACTCGAAGGCGCAGGTGAGGCGTACGCCGGCGATGTCGTGGACCTGCGCCTGGATGTCCGGGATGCTCGGTGGACAGCCGATCCGCGTCGCCTTCGCGAAGATGCTCTCCGGCGACTTGAGCCGGGTCCGGACGTGCTCGATCGGGTTGTGGTCGTGCGTCTGCTCGAACTCCTCGCGCAGGATCGCGATCTTCGTCGTCAGCTCGTCGATCGCGAACTTGTAGCGCAGCCGGAAGCGGGTGAACTCGCGCTGCAGCGCCCGCAGCTGGGCCGCGGTGTCCTCGTCGTCGCCGGTGAGGTCGGGATGGGACAGGATCCGTTCGAGGATCACCGCACCGCTGTCGGGGACTCGCTCGGGGCTCTTCTCGCGGGTGCGTGCGCGCGGGGCCACCACGCGCGGGGACTGCTCGATCACCGGGACTCCTTCGGCCTGGGACGACGCCTCAAGCCTGCCTCACCGGGCCAACTCCCGTCCCGCTGGTGTCCGCCTGGCTGAAATCTCACACTCCCGTGGCTGCGGCCCGGCCGCCGCCTAGCGTGGAGGTGATGTCACCGACGGCCACCCTCCCGAGCTCGCCCGACGCCGACGAGCGGGCCTGGACGGGCCACCGGCGCGGCAGCAGCGGATACCGCCGGATCCTGGTGGCGCTCGGCGCCGCCGGCGTCGCGACGTTCGCCCAGCTCTACTCGACCCAGGGCATCCTCCCGCTGGTCGGCAGCAGTCTCCAGGTGAGCGCCGCGGCCAGCGCGCTCACCGTCTCGTGTGCGACCCTCGGGCTCGCCGCGGCGGTCCTCAGCTGGTCGTGGGTCGCCGACCGGATCGGCCGCGCGCCGGCCATGAAGGTGGCGCTCGCCGCCGCGGCGGTCCTCGGGCTGCTGACGCCGCTGGCGCCGTCGTACGCCGCACTGCTGGCGCTCCGCGTCCTCGAGGGCGTCGCGCTGGGCGGTGTCCCGGCCCTGGCCGTGGCCTATCTCCACGAAGAGGTGCACGCGTCGCAGGCGGCGGTCGCGGCCGGAACCTACATCTCCGGGACGACCATCGGCGGGCTGCTCGGTCGCGTGGTCTCGGGCCCGTTCGCCGACCTCGGCGGCTGGCGGACGGGGGTGGCCGCGGTCGGGGTGATGTCGGCGGTCGCCGCGGTGCTGTTCCTGGTGCTCGTCCCGCCGGCCCGCGGCTTCACCCGGCCGTCCGGCCGACCGGAGGTCGGGGTCTGGCGCGGCATCGTGGTCAACCTGCGCGACCCGCGCACGCTCGTGCTCTACGCCCAGGCGTTCCTGCTCATGGGCGGCTTCGTCGCGGTCTACAACTACCTCGGCTTCCGGCTCGAGCGCTCGCCGTTCGGACTGCCGGTGACGGTCTCGTCGCTGCTCTTCCTCGCCTACCTGGCCGGCACCGTGTCCTCACGCGTCGCCGGCGGCCTCGCCGCCCGCCACGGCCGCCGTCCGGTCCTGCTGGTGTCGACGGTCGTGATGGTCGCCGGCGTCGCGCTCACGCTGCCCGACTGGCTGCCGACGGTCCTCCTCGGACTCGTCGTGATGACGGCGGGCTTCTTCGGCGCCCACTCCACCGCGTCGGGCTGGGTCGGCCACCGGGCCACCGTCGGGAAGGCCCAGGCGACGTCGCTCTACAACCTCTTCTACTACGGCGGTTCGAGCCTGTTCGGCTGGGTGGGCGGATTCGCCTTCCTCGCCGGCTGGTGGGGTACGGCGGGCATGGTCATGCTCCTCGCCGTCGTCGCGCTGGTCTGGGCGGCCCTCGGGGCGCAGCGGCGGGGTACTCCGGGACCTTCGCGTCGCTCTACTCGCAAGTAACCGACCGGAACGTCCCGGACTATCTGCTGGCCGCCCGGCGACACCCATCCGACGGCGACCGCCCGACCGGTCAGTCCGCGACGAAGTGCCGCCGCGCGAACTCGAGCGCCTCGCGGAGCTCGGCCTCCCGGGGTGCGCCCGGGGAGGCCTTCCGGGTGTTGATCTCGAGGATGATCTCGCCGTCGAAGTCGGTGCGCGCGAGGTGCCGCAGGAAGCGGTCGGCGCCCATCGTGCCGCGCCCGGGGACCAGGTGCTCGTCCTTGGCCGAGCCGGTGCCGTCGGTGAGGTGGATGTGGCGCAGCCGAGAGCCGAGACGCTTCGCCATCTCGATGACGTCGTCGTGGGCGATCGCCGCGTGGGAGAGGTCGATGGTCGTGTTGGCGTAGTCCTCGGTGGAGGGGTCCCAGTGGGGCAGGTACATCTGCATCCCGCGACGGCCGGTCGCGCGCCAGGGATACATGTTCTCCACGGCGTAGGCGAGCCCCGTGGAGGCCTCCAGCTTCGCGATGCCCTCGACGAAGGTGGCGGCGTACTCCTTCTGCCACCGGAAGGGCGGGTGGACGACCACGACCTCCGCCCCGACGGCCTCGGCCATCTCGGCGGACCGCTCGAGCTTGCCCCACGGGTCGGTCCCCCACACCCGCTGGGTGAAGAGCAGGCAGGGGGCGTGGACCGCGGAGATCGGGATCTCGTGATGGTCGGCGAGCTGCTTGACCGCGGTGATCTGCTGGGAGAGCGCGTCGATGCCGACCATGACCTCGACGGCGTCGTAGCCGACCGACTTCGCGTAGGCGAAGGCGTGGGCCGTCCCTTCCGGGTAGACCGACGAGGTCGAGAGGCCGATCCGCGTCACTGGGCCGCCCCGGGCTCGCCCCCGATGACCGAGAGCTGGTCGAGCCGCTCGAGGATCAGCCCCTCGCGCAGTGCCCACGGGCAGATCTCGAGGGCCTCGAGGTCGAAGATGTCCATGCACGCCTCGGCGACGAGCGCGCCGGGCACGATCTGGTGGGCGCGGTCGGCGCTCACGCCGGGCAGACCGGAGAGCTCCTCGAGCGACATCGCGAGCAGCTTCGGGATCCAGCGGCGCAGCTCGCCGAGCGGCAGCGCCCGGGCGACCCGGATGCCCTCCGCGCTCGGCGCCGCTCCACAGATCCGAGCCAGCGAGCGGAACGTCTTCGAGGTCGCCACCGCCATGTCGGGCGTGCCGGCCCGGATCAGCTGGCCGGCGTCCTGGGCGATCGTGGCCCGGATGGTCCGACGCAGCTCCCGCAACTCGTCCTCGCCGGGCACGTGGCCGAAGTAGGTGCGCGCGAGCCGACCCGCCCCCAGCGGCAGCGACCACGCGACGTCGGGCGCCTCGTCGGCGCCGCCGGCGATCTCCAGCGAGCCGCCGCCGATGTCGAAGACGGCGATCCGGCCGGCGGACCAGCCGAACCAGCGGCGTACGGCCAGGAACGTCAGGCGCGCCTCGTCCTCGCCGGGGAGCACCTCGATCACGACGCCGGTCTGCTCGCGGACGCAGCCGAGCACGTCCTCGGAGTTGACCGCGTCGCGCACCGCGGACGTCGCGAACGCGAGCATCTCCGAGCAGCCCTTGTCCTCGGCGACCTCCACCGCGGAGCGCACGAACGCGACCAGCGCCTCGACGCCGGCGGGCACGACGGCACCGGTCTCGTCGAGGTGCTCGGCGAGACGGAGCGGCTCCTTGAGGGAGTACGCCGGCAGCGGCGCGGCACCGCCGTGCGCGTCCACCACGAGCAGGTGACCCGTGTTGGAGCCGATGTCGAGCACACCCAGACGCATGACTCTCACGCTACCCGGGCAGGGGCCCGGGGCGGGGAAGGGCCGCCGAAGCCGTCGTGGATCCGGCCCCCACGTACGCTGGCCCGGTGCCTGAGGTGGACCTGGACTTCCCTCGTGCGTGGGTGGAGTTCGTCAACCCCGCCGACGCCGACGAGGTCATGCGCTGCGACCTCACCTGGCTCACCTCGTCGTGGACGTGCATCTTCGGCGGCGGCTGCGCCGGGATCTACCGGACCGCCCCCGATGTCGGCTGCTGCACCCTCGGCGCGCACTTCGCGGACGAGGACGACGAGCAGCGGGTCGCGGCGTACGTCGACCGGCTCGACGCCACGCTGTGGCAGCTGCGGCCGGACGGCGAGGTCACGGCCGACGACTGGATCGAGAAGGACGAGGACGGCGATCGCAAGACGAAGGTCGCCGTCGTCGACGGACAGCAGGCCTGCGTCTTCCACAACCGTCCGGGCTTCGCCGGCGGCACCGGCTGCGCGCTCCACCTGCTTGCCCTCCGCGAGGGGCTCGAGCCGCTGCAGACCAAGCCGGACGTGTGCTGGCAGCTGCCGATCCGGCGGACCTTCCGCGACGTGGAGCGCCCCGACGGAACGACGTACCTCGAGGTGACCATCGGCGAGTACGACCGGCGCGGCTGGGGTCCCGGCGGGCACGACCTCGACTGGTACTGCTCCGGCAACACCGAGGCCCATGTCTCCCCCGAGCCGGTCTTCCTCACGAACGCGGCCGAGCTCACCGAGCTGATGGGCCGGGCGGCGTACGACGAGCTCGTCCGCCACTGCGAGGCCCATCTGCGCTCCCGGTCGATGCTCGCGCTCCACCCCGCCGACCCGCACTGAGCCCACGGCAACCAGGCGCGCCGTGCCGACCGCCGCAGCCTACTGACGGGTATCCCTCTCTCGATGTCAAGAGACATCGACCCCCGATTCGCGTCACTCTCAGCGGGTGTTCAGAATCAGGACATGCGCCTGGACCACGTTTCGTACGCCGCAGGACCCGATGGCTTGGTTGGGACCGCCAAGCGACTCGGTGATCTCCTCGGCCAGGAGTTCGTCGACGGTGGAGTCCATCCCCGCTTCGGCACCCGCAACTACACGCTGCCCCTCCGCGGCGGCCTCTACCTCGAGGTCGTCGAGGCTCTGGAGCACCCCGCCTCCGACAAGGCGCCCTTCGGCCAGGCCGTGAAGGCCCGCTCCGCCCTCGGCGGCGGCTGGATCGGCTTCGTCGTCGCCACCGACGACATGACGCGCGTCGAGGAGCGGCTCGGCCGCAAGGCCGTGCCCGGCAACCGCCACCTCCCCGACGGCACCGAGCTGAAGTGGCAGCAGATCGGCATCAACGGCCTCATCGCCGACCCGCAGCTCCCCTGGTTCATCCACTGGGAGACCACCGACCTCCACCCCGGCAACGCGGGCTCCGACGTCACGCTCACCTGCCTGGAGATCTCCGGTGACTCCCAGCGGGTCAAGGACTACCTCGGCGAGAGCCTCCAGAAGCGGGTCGACCCGTGGACCGGCAAGCCGGCGGAGAACGTCGAGATCAAGTGGGTCGCCGAGCACGGCACCCCCGGGCTGCTGGCCGCCAACTTCATGACCCCGCTCGGCGAGGTCCGGATCTGACGGGTCGGCAGGGCCCCGAGGGGACCATCCCCTCGCCCAACATCTGGCGCCACCCGGCGACCTACGAGGTCGAGAACCGTGCCGTCGACCCGCACGGTCGGCTCTGGGCGGCGCTGGAGCAGGTGGCGGAGTCCGCCGGCGGCTGGGCCGGTCGCGACCTCCTCGACCTCGGCTGCGGCTCAGGCTTCCACCTGCCGCGCTTCGCCACCGCGTCCGAGACACACGCCGGCGCCCGCACCGTCACCGGCGTCGAGCCGCATCCCGACCTCGTGGCGCTGGCCCGGCGGCGTACGCGACGGCTCTCCAACGTCACCGTGCGGCAGGGCGTCGCCCAGGCGCTCCCCCTCCCGCCGGCGTCGGTGGACGTCGTCCACGCGCGCTGGGCCTACTTCTTCGGGCCCGGCTGCGAGCCCGGCCTGGCCGAGCTCGACCGCGTCGTACGCCGTGGCGGCGTCGCGATGGTCATCGACAACGACAAGAGCCGCTCGACCTTCGGCGCCTGGTTCCGACAGGGCTACCCGTGGCTGCCGTCGGCCGACGAGATCGAGCGGTTCTGGTCGCGCCGCGGCTGGACGCGGGTGCCGGTCGACATGGGCTGGTCGTTCGAGAGCCGGGCCGACCTCGAGGCCGTCGTACGCATCGAGTTCGACCCGGCCAGCGCCGACCGCATCCTCGCCCACCACGAGGGCACCGAGGTCGACTACGCGGTTAACCTGTGGTGGAAGCGGTTCTGACCCTCCCGGGGAGGGTCACCGCAGGTCGGTGAGCTCGTCCGGGTCGACGACGGTGCCGACCATCGCGCGGAGCACCTGGTTGACGTCCCAGATCCCGACGTTCATGCCGGCGGTCACGCGCTTCCCGTCAGGACCGTCCTGGAGCCAGTAGGCGATGAACTGGCTGCCGCCCTGGTCGCCGCGCACGACGACCTCGTCGGAGGCGGAGCCGCGGCCGACGTACTCCATCGAGAACTCGAACTGGTCGGTGTAGAAGTAGGGCAGCCAGTCGTAGGCCACGTCCTGGCCGAGCATCGCCCGTGCCGCGAGCCGGCCCTGCTTGATCGCGTTGTCCCAGTGCTCCACCCGCAGCGGCCCGAGGACGGTGTTGGTGGCGAGCGCGACGTCACCGGCGGCATACACCTTCGGGTCCGAGGTGCGGAGGTGCTCATCGACCTCGATGCCCTGCGAGACGCGCAGCCCGGCGGCCTCCGCGAGGCCGACCTCGGGGACGGCACCGACGGCGAGGACGACGACGTCCGCGGCGACCTTCCCCTCGCTGGTCACGACGCCGTCGGGCTCGATCGCCTCGACCCTGACGCCCGTGCGGATCTCGACGCCGTGCTGGATGTGGAGGTCGACCAGGTAGCGCGCGAGGTCGGGACCCAGGACGTTCAGCAGCGGCAGCTCAGCCACCTCCAGCACGACCGCCTGCGCGTCGTGGGCCCGCGCCGCCGCGGCGACCTCGAGACCGATCCAGCCGCCGCCGACCAGCACCACCCGGGCGCCCGGTGTCAGAGCCTCCTTGAGACGACGGGCGTCGGCGACGGTCCGAAGTCGGACGGCGGACTCCGCGCCGGGCAGGTCGGGGACGCGGGGGCGGGCGCCCGTGGCGAGCAGGAGGGCGTCGTACGGCAGGGTGTCGCCGTTGTCGAGCGCCACCGTGGCGCCGGCGAGGTCGAGCGCGGTCGCGGTGACGCCGGTCAGCAGGCGTACGTCGTGCTCGGCGTACCAGTCGGCGTCGTGGATCAGGGCGAACTCGGTGTCCCCCTTGAGGAACTCCTTCGACAGTTGCGGCCGCTCGTACGGCGGCTCCGGCTCGGCCCCGACGACGGTCAGCGCCCCGTCGTACCCCTCCTCGCGAAGCGTCTCGACAGCCTTGGCGGCCGCGAGGCCGGCCCCGATCACGACGATGTTCGACAGCATAGCCATGGGCCCATCCTGTCGGGTCGGGCCCGGCTCAGGAAGAGCCACGCACCATGAGGGCCGGTTTGAGCATCGCCCCGGGTCCGACGTACGACGGCGTCGCGAGCAGCCCCTCGAGCGCCTTCACGATCTCGCTTGCGGCCTCCTCGAGCGGCTGCCGCACGGAGGTGATGCCGGGCGGGACGGTCTGCGCGACCTGGGAGTCGTCGAAGCCCACGACCGCGATGTCCTCCCCCGCCCTCAGGCGGCGGTCGTAGAGCGTGTGCAGCACGCCCATCGCGAGGGTGTCGGAGGCGCACACGAAGGCGGTCGGCCGGGCCTCGTCGAGCAGCGCGGCGGCGGCCATCCGGCCCGAGTTGACGGTGTCCTCCACGCGCGAGGCCAGCCCGGTGGTGGCGAGCCCGCGCGAGCGCATCGCCCGGGTCCAGCCGGAGCGACGCTCCTCGCCGACGAGGGAGTCCTTGCGCCAGCCGATCCAGGCGATCCGGGTGTGGCCGCGGTCGATGAGGTGGGTGGTCGCCAACTCGGAGCCGTGGGCGCTGTCGATGTCGACCCACGGGTGGCGCGCCTCGGCGTTGCCCCATGGCCGCCCGAACGCGACGAACTGCGCGCGTCTGGCGTGCAGCCACTGCGCCTGCGGGTTGCCGAGATAGGTGTCGGTCACCACGAACGCGTCGACGGCGGTGGAGCGGAGCAGGTCGTCATAGCCGGCGAGCGGGTCGGCGCTGTCGCCGTCGAAGAGAAGCACGTGATAGCCCGCCGCACCGGCGGTCTCCACCAGCGAGTGGACGAAGCGATCCATCAGGGCGTTGGCCGTGCCCTCCTGGACGGGGGGCAGCCGGAGCCCGATCAGGTGGGAGGCGCGGGTCCGCAGGCTCCGGGCCGCACGGTTGGGCTGGTAGCCGAGCTGCTCGATGGCAGCCTGCACGCGCGCCAACGTGTCCGCACGCAGCAGATCCGGGTTGTTGACCGCGTTGGAGACGGTCTGGCGCGAGACGCCGGCGAGCTCGGCGACGTCGGCGAGCGTGGGCGGGGTCGACATCCGACCAGGCAGACGCGACACCGGCCTCCTCCTTCGCGCGCTGGGGCGTGCAGTTGAACGTTCCAACCAAGCATATCGACGCCGCGCCGACCACGGGCGCGGATGCCGCGTGCCGGGAGCGCCGTCGCCGCGGTTGTCGGTGCTCTCCCCTAACGTTCCCGGCATGGCGAAGACGAGTGCACCGCGCGCGACCTACCGCTGCTCCGAGTGCGGCTGGGAGACGGTCAAGTGGGTCGGTCGGTGCGGCGAGTGCCAGGCCTGGGGCTCGGTCGCGGAGGTGGCCGTGGCCTCCGGCCCCGCGGGGCGTACGCCGGCGTCGCCCGTCACCTCCGCCGCGGTGCCCATCGGCGAGGTGTCGGTGACCGAGGCCGGCTTCCGCTCCAGCGGCGTCCCCGAGCTCGACCGGGTGCTCGGTGGCGGCCTGGTGCCGGGCGCCGCGATCCTGCTGGCGGGCGAGCCGGGCGTCGGGAAGTCCACGCTGCTGCTCGAGGTCGCGGCCCAGACGGCGCGCTACGGCCGTCGGACCCTCTATGTGACCGGCGAGGAGTCGGCGTCCCAGGTGCGGCTGCGTGCCGACCGGACGGGAGCGATCCAGCCCGAGCTCTACCTCGCCGCCGAGACCGACCTCGGCGCGGTGCTCACCCACATCGAGCAGACCCGGCCCTCGCTGCTGGTCGTCGACTCGGTGCAGACCATCGGCGCGGCCGGGGTCGAGGGCGTCCCGGGTGGAGTCACCCAGGTCCGCGAGGTGGCGGCCGCGCTCATCCGGGTCGCCAAGACCCGCAACATCACGACGATGATCGTGGGCCACGTGACGAAGGACGGCTCCATCGCCGGCCCCCGGGTGCTGGAGCATCTCGTCGATGTCGTGCTCGGTTTCGAGGGCGACCGGGAGTCCCGCTTCCGGATGGTGCGGGCCATGAAGAACCGCTTCGGCCCGGTCGACGAGGTCGGCTGCTTCGACCTGTCGGCCGATGGGATCGTGGCCGTGACCGACCCGTCCGGGCTCTTCCTCGGGACCCACCACGTCGCCGTGCCCGGCACCTGCGTCGCGGTCACGATGGAGGGCCGGCGACCGCTGCTCGCCGAGGTCCAGGCGCTGACCACCCCGACCGCCCAGGAGCGTGCCGCGCGGACGACCTCGGGACTCGACGCGAAGAGGCTCGCGATGATCCTCGCGGTGCTGCAGCGCCATGCCCGGATGCAGCTCCACGGCCGCGACGTCTTCGCCTCGACGGTCGGCGGCGCGCGGCTCGCCGACCCCGCCAGCGACCTCGCCCTTGCCGTCGCGCTCGCGTCCTCGACGTGCGGCACACCCACCCCGCGCGGTGTCGTCGCGCTCGGCGAGATCGGCCTGGCCGGCGAGCTGCGGCGTGTCCGCGACCTCGACCAGCGCCTCGCCGAGGCGGCTCGGCTGGGCTTCACCGTCGCGGTCGTCCCGGCCGAGCCGGGACCGGTCCCGGCGGTGCCGAAGGAACGCGCGCTCGACGGCATGCGGGTCTTCGAGCTCCACGACGTCTACAGCGCGCTGGAGTTCCTCCGGCTCACCCAGCGGCCCCGGATGGGCACGGGCTATGACGAATGATCGAGGCTGACGCTCTCGTGGGCGCGGGGCCACTAGACTCAGCGCACCCGAGGAAAGGACCGCTGTGGCCACGGACCGCCCGTCGGAGACGAGCCGTCTCCGCGAGACCCTGGCGCTGATCGCGCCCGGGACTCCGCTGCGTGACGGCCTCGAGCGGATCCTGCGCGGTCGCACGGGTGCGCTGATCGTCCTCGGCCACGACAAGGTGGTCGACGCGATCTCGACCGGCGGCTTCGACCTCGACGTCCCGTTCACCTCCACCGGCCTGCGTGAGTTGGCCAAGATGGACGGCGCGATCATCATCGACACGGGCATCACCCGGATCGTGCGGGCCGCGGTCCATCTCATGCCCGACCACACCATCCCGTCGGAGGAGACCGGCACCCGCCACCGCACCGCCGACCGGGTCGCCCGCCAGACCGGCCTTCCCGTGATCTCGGTGTCGCAGTCGATGCAGATCATCGCGGCCTACGTCGGCGAGACGCGTCACGTGCTGGAGGACTCCGGCCAGATCCTCACCCGCGCCAACCAGGCGCTCGCGACCCTCGAGCGCTACAAGCTGCGTCTCGACGAGGTCGCCTCCACGCTCTCCGCGCTCGAGATCGAGGACCTCGTCACCGTTCGCGACGTCGCCGTCGTCGCGCAGCGCCTCGAGATGGTGACCCGCATCGCCCGCGAGATCGAGGACTACGTCCTCGAGCTCGGCACCGACGGCCGGCTGCTCTCGCTCCAGCTGGAGGAGCTCATCACCGGCGTCGACGCCGAGCGGGAGCTGGTGGTCCGCGACTATCTGCCTCGCGGCCGACGCGCCCGCAGCCCCGAGGAGCTTCTCGAGCAGCTCGAGAGCCTCTCCTCCACCGAGCTGGTCGACCCCTCGTCGACGGCGCGCATCCTGGGCCTCTCCAGCGGCGACGCGCTCGACGGCGCGGTCGCGCCGCGCGGCTACCGCCTGCTCGCGAAGGTGCCGCGCCTCCCCGGGGCCGTCGTCGACCGTCTCGTCGACCACTTCGGGACCCTGCAGAAGCTGCTCTCCGCCAGCGTCGACGACCTCCAGGCCGTCGAGGGCGTGGGCGAGCTGCGGGCCCGGTCGGTGCGTGAGGGGCTCTCACGGCTCGCGGAGTCGACGATCCTCGAGCGCTACGTCTGACTCAGCCCGGCTCAGCGCTTGAGCGGGGATCCGGTCGGCGAACCGTACGGCGTGAGCGTCGACGTCACGCTCTGGCTGGGTGTGCCGCTCGGGGTGCCGGAGGGACCCGCGCTGTCGCTGGCGGATCCGCTCGGCGTCTCGCCCGGCACCCCGAGCACGAACGTGCCGGAGGCCGGCTCGCCGCCGAGCGCGGTCGCCGAGATGTGGTAGTTCCCCCGCACCGCCCACGGGGTGTGGACGGAGCAGGTCTGGTCGGAGCGGTGACCCAGCCAGCTGAGCGACACGTCGGTCACCGCGTCGCGGTAGACCGTCACGTCCGAGGACGGCACCGCCTTGGGACAGTCGAGCGTGGACCAGACGGTGCGCCCACCCTTGCTGATCCGGACCTGCAGCGCGTCGGACGAGACGCTCCACGTGCACGCCGGGGTCGTCTGCGTCTTCAGCTGCAGCGTGACGGTGACCGGGCTGCCGACGTACGCGTCGGTCACGCTCGGGGTGACGACGACGTCGGACGGTGCGCAGTCGCCCGTCGGCGTGGGCAGGGCCGTGGTCGTGGGTGCGGTCGGCGCCGTCTTGCCGTGCTTCCCGGACCCATCAGCGGGTACGCCGGCCCCGGACGTCTCCTCGGAGGGCGTGACCGTCACCGTCACGGCCGGGCTCGAGCCGGCCGCGACCTGCTCGGCCGCGCGGTCGGTCCGTCCGTCGCTGCCACCCCCGAGGACCTTCGCGATCACCACGACGAGCAGCAGCCCGAGCGTGACGATCACGAGGCGGCGGCGCCAATAGACCGAGGACGGCAGGGGTCCACGTGTCAGCGCCATGGCGGCGACTTTAACGATCCGGCGACGCTGATCGGAGGTGCCACTCCGTGGGTCGTGCACGGGGGGATCCGACCGTCGAGGGGCCTTGGCGGCGCGAGCATCCGCGACCGGGACGACTAGGCTCCCGCCAGCACCGCTCAACTCCTCGCTGAAGGACGCATGACTGACATCTATCTGCACGTCGGGGCACACAAGACGGGCAGCACCTATCTCCAGCACTGTCTCTACAACAGTCCGGCATTCTTCGCCGCCCAGGACTGCACACTCGTCACGCACCCGGATTTCCCCGACGGCACCCCTCCGCCGGAGGTCATCGATGACATCGTCCAGTGGCGCCGCAATCCACTCGATGTCCCGGCGCCTGAGTCGCTGGCGCGGTTCTTGGACCACCTGAAGGGTCTTCCGACGAAGTCGGCGCTGTGGACCTACGAGGGCTTCCTCGGCGAGATGAACCTGTCGGTCACCCCCGCCCTCTACGGACGCGCGCCCGGGATCGTGCGTTCGCTCGGTGAGCTCCTCGACGGCACTCCCACCAAGATCGCCTTCACCGTCCGGAGCTTCCCCGACTACATCGAGTCGAGCTACAAGTGGGTGATCCGCAACAACCGGAGCATCAGGTTCGAGCGCTACCTCGACAGCATCGATCTCGACCGCCTCACCTGGAGGCCCGCCGTCGAGGCGCTGCGGAACACCTTCGGCGACGACAACGTCCTGGTGACGTCGTACGAGGCGTACCGCGCCGACAGCCCGGCCGGCAACCACCAGATCCTCCGTCACTTCTTCGGCTCCGACGTCGATCTCAGCCAGTTCAACAACCTCGACAACGTCGAGCACAACCGATCCCCGAACGCCAAAGCACTCGAGTTCGCCCGACTGGTGCACGCGGCGCTCCGGCGCGCCGAGGTGATGACCCTGGAGGACCGACGCTATGTGAACAAGCGTCTGGTCGGCTTCATCAACGACACCTTCACGGCCGAGCTCGACCCCGAACCGCCCCTGCTGATGGATGCTGACCTCAAGCGCGAGCTGCATGCTCGCTACGTCAAGGAGTGCCAGGAGCTGGGCATCTCGCTCACCGGGTAACCCTCCGGGCCCCTTCGTTGGGCTCTGGCCGGGCCGCCCACGCGCGACTCACGAGCAACTTGGCCGCGTCCCGGAGCGCTCTGTACCGTCCAGGCCAAAAAGCAACCTCCAGGAGTCTCTCCGCATGTCCCACGTGCCCTTGAGCACCAAAGGAACTCGTGTCGACATCCAGGGACTCCGTGCGGTCGCGGTGTCGCTCGTCGTGATCTACCACCTCGCGCCAGCGCGACTGAGCGGCGGCTTCGTCGGCGTCGACGTCTTCTTCGTCATCTCGGGCTTTCTGATCACCTCGCACCTGATCGCGAGGCCGCCTCGGGCACCGCGGGATCTCCTCGCCTTCTGGGGGCGCCGGATCCGACGCCTGCTGCCCGCCTCGCTGACGGTCCTGACGGCGACGCTGATCGCCTCCCGGGCGATCCTTCCCGATACCCAGTGGGAGTCGACGGCACAGCAGTCGAAGGCGGCGGCTCTCTACTTCGTGAACTGGCGGCTCGCCCACGACGCGGTCGACTATCTCGCCGCCGAGTCCGCGCCGACCCCGGTCCAGCACTTCTGGTCGCTCTCCGTCGAGGAGCAGTTCTACCTGGTTTGGCCCGTTCTCATCCTGCTGCTCGGCCTGCTGGCAGTGCTCACCCGGCAGGGCACGAAGACCTGGTTCGCGATCGGCCTCGGCGCGGTTGTCATGGCCTCCTTCGCCTGGTCGATCCACGAGACCGCCACGAATCCCCCGGCGGCGTACTTCGTCACGCCGACCCGCGTGTGGGAGCTGGGCGCCGGCGGCCTGTTGGCGCTGGCGAGCAGCACCGGCATCCTGTCCGGACTCGCCGCTCGGGTCCGGATCGTCCTCGCCTGGTGCGGCCTCCTCGGGATTCTCGCCGTAAGCCTGATCTACACCGGCAACACCCCCTTCCCCGGGTGGGAGGCCGGCGTACCGGTGGCGGCGGCAGCGCTGGTCATCCTCGCCGACGCTCCGACAGGCGGGTTCTCACCATTGATCGGCCTCGGCGTCCGGCCGGTGCAGTGGCTCGGAGACGTCTCGTACTCCGTCTATCTGTGGCACTGGCCGCTGATTGTCCTCATCCCGGCGATGCTGCACCACGGTCGGACACGGGCGGACGCGGTCGTCATCCTGGTGGTGTCCCTGCTTCTCGCCGCGGTGACCAAGCGATGGGTCGAGGACACCTTCCGAACGGCCGCGTGGAACAGGCGCCTGATCCCGACGTACGCCATCGGCGCGCTGGGCATGGCCGTCGTCGTGGGGCTCAGCACCAGCGTGATCAGCCAGGTCCACCACCTCGAAGCGATCAACAAGCACCAGCTGGCGGCAGCCCTCCTCTCCGACGACCCTTGCCTGGGCGCGGGATTCAACGACCCTGCGCACCATTGCACGACGCCGAAGGGAGCCCCGATCCCGACCCCGGCCCTCGCAGCTAAGGACAAGTCGAACGCCTATCCCGAGGTATCCCACGGCAAGGACTGCTGGTCCTACGTTCCCGACTTCCCGTCGATCACCTGCGAGTTCGGCGACCCCCATGGGTCGGTGCACGTCGCCCTCACGGGGAATTCGCACGCCGGCCACTGGCTGCCCGCGTTGGAGAAGGTCGCGAAGCAGCGCCACTGGCGGGTCACGACCTACCTCGCCTCGCGGTGCGCGCTCTCCGACGTCGAGCAGACCTTCGACACCCACGCGGACGCGCAGAGCTGTCAGCGTTGGGTGCAGAACACCACCCGGACGATCGTCAAGACGCACCCTGATCTTCTCGTCATCTCCAACCGGATATCCGTGACCACGTGGGGTGCATCGTCGCTCCACGACAGTCTCCCGGCCTACCGAAAGGGCTACCAGCGCACGCTCCGGCAGTTCACCGAGGCGAAGGTGCCTACCGTGGTGTTGCGCGATACCCCGGCCCCGGTCGGTACGGGGATCAACGTGCCGGACTGCGTCGCCGAGCACTCCGACGACCTCGACGCCTGCTCGGCGCCGGTCGCCGAGTGGCTCCCGCCGGACCCGTCGATCCCAGTGGTCAGGCGACTGCACAGTCCCTGGCTGCACGCGCTCGACTTCACCGACCGCATCTGTGACGGCGACGTCTGCCACGGGCTCGTGGGCGGGGTCATCGCGTACTTCGACGGCTCTCACATGACCGCGACGTTCAACCAGACCCTGGCTCCGTATCTCGGCCCCGACCTGGCGGCGCTGGTCAAGAACCACGTCCGGTAGTCCGGCGCTCAGCCACCTCGCGATACACGCACTCTCAGAACGCCAACCGCCCAGGCATCGATCCGAGGCGCCACACCGAGCAGCCGACGACGAGCCGTGCAGCCCACCTTTTCACGAGGCGGCGGACCGCCGGTACTCTTGCCGCGGTCAGCCCACCACCGACCGCCGGGAGGAGCCAGGCCGTGCAGAGCATCGCCGCGCCCAGCGAGGAGGACCGCGTCCTCACCCACGCCTTCCTGATCGGGGGGATGAAGTGCGGCACGTGGACCATGTTCAAGCTGCTGCGCAAGCACCCAGCGATCGCTGCGTCGAAGCCCAAGGAGCTCAAGTACTTCACGAACTCGGCCTTCGGCGAATGGGATGACTACCACGCGAACTTCGACATCAAGCCGCGGACGAAGGTCCTCCTCGAGGGAACGGTGCAGTACTCCCGTCACCCCGACACGAAGGACTCGGCCTACAAGATCAGCCGGTTCGACCCGAGCGCGCGCTTCATCTACCTCATGCGTGACCCGGTGGCCAGGATCGAGTCGCAGCTGGCCCACCGCATCGCCCGCGAGGAGATCGACCTCACCGACCAGGCGCGGCGGCGCGAGCTCCAGAAGGCGATCTCTTTCAGCCAGTACTTCACCCAGGCGGGCGCGTTCGCCAGCATCTTCGGCCCCGAGCAGATGTACCTGCAGACGTTCGAGCACTTCGTCCGCAACCAGGTCAGCGTGGTCGAGGAGATCTTCGGCTTCCTCGGCGTGAAGGTGCCGGACGGCGTGGAGGCGCTGCCTCCCCAGAACGTCCGGCGCGCCGACCACGGCGCGGACAGGTTCGCGCTGACGGCTGAGGAAGAGGACATGATCCGAGACTCGCTGCACGACGAGGCTCAAAGCCTCACGACGGCGTTCGGTATCGATACGAGCGTCTGGAAGCGGTTCTGGGTCGATGGTCAGTGAAGAGAGGGCCGATCGAGGCATGCCTCAGGTGTTGATCAAGGCGGACGACCTCCGTGTCGGCGCGCTGTCGCCGCGCTGGCGTGCCTTTCTGGAGTTCTGCGCGGAAAAGGGGATCCACGCGAACGTCGGGATCATGGGCGGATGGACGCAGAAGGGCGGCGACGACGACCACCCCAAACCCGCGGAGGCCAAGGAGATGCTCTCCTGGCTGCTGGCCCAGCCGACCCTGCACATCTGGAACCACGGCTTCACCCATCTCGGGGACCGCGACGCCGGCACGTCGGAGTTCAAGGGCGCCTCCGCCGAGGCGCAGGCGCTGGCGATCCGCAAGACCCAGGACCGCGTCGAGGCGCTGTGCGGAGCGCGCATGAACGCCTTCGGGGCGCCGTTCAACTGGACCGACCACAACACCGTCGTCGCGTTGCAGCAGTTCCCCGAGATCACATACTCGTTCTATACGCCGTACGTCCCCGGGAAGGTGAACCTCCACCACGAGCTGTTCGTGACGTGCGAGCCATTCGCGGGTGAGTCCAAGCCGGGTGCTCCGCGGCGGTTCGCGCTGGAGCAGGCGCTCGCGAGGAGCCAGCACTTCCGCGACGTGGGCCGCAGCTTCGTGCTCCAGGTCCACCCGAACCGTTGGGTCGAGGGCTCGCTCCAGGACTTCGCCACGTTCCTCGAGACGCTGACCGCTCAGGGCTACGCGGCCGGCACCATCGAGTCATTCGCGGAGCAGGACCTCTTCGCCGGCCCACAGACCAGGGCTCGCCCGCTTCCCCACCGGATGGCGGGTCGCAATCAGACGAACGCTGCGTCGGCCGGCGCCGCCACGAACCCACCCGCACGCACGTCGACGCCGCAGGTGACCGCGGCAGCGGTCGAGACGCCGAGCGCTCGCCCCCACTGGACGCAGAAGGTGCCCACGTCGCTGCGACGCGCGGTTCCGGAGGCATGGCGGAAGCGCCTGCGCGGAACCCGATGACCGCAACGGGAGTTGCCTCCGAACGGCCGGCGCGCACCGCCCGTCCGTCGTCCCCGACCCGTACCGACATCCAGGGGCTGCGCGCAATCGCGGTCAGCGCGGTCGTGCTCTACCACTTCTGGCCGCGCCGGCTGACCGGCGGTTACGTCGGCGTTGACGTCTTCCTGGTGATCTCGGGATTCCTGATCACCACCCACCTGCTGCGCCGACCGATCGCCACGGGGCGTGATCTGTTGGGCTTCTGGGCGCGCCGGATCCGGCGCCTGCTGCCGTCGGCCTGTCTGGTGTTGGCGGTCACGCTGGTCGCCTCGATCGCCTGGGCACCCGACACCATGCTCCGGCGCATCGCCGAGGAGGTCCTGTCGGCCGCCCTGTACGTCGAGAACTGGTACCTCGCCTGGGCCTCGACCGACTACCTGGCCGCGGCCGAGGCCCACACGCCGGTGCAGCACTACTGGTCGCTGTCGGTCGAGGAGCAGTTCTACCTGGTCTGGCCGCTGCTCTTCGGAGCGATCGCCTTCGTGAGCAGCCGCAAGCGTGCCCTGGCGAGGTGGCTGCCGCTGGCCGTCACTCTGGCGGTGACCGTCTGCTCGCTGGCCTACTGCGTCCACCTGACAGCGACCGACCCTGCGCCTGCGTACTTCGTCTCCACCGCCCGCTTCTGGGAGCTGGCCGTCGGCGGGATGCTCGCCTCCCTCGTCGTGCGCGGCGTCCCCTGGTCCCCTCCTCCTGCGCTGCGGGCCGCCACCGCGTGGGTCGGGCTCGGCATGATCGGCTGGGCCTGCGTGGTCTTCACCCCAGCGACCGAGTTCCCGGGCTGGGCGGCCCTGTTGCCGGTGCTGGGCGCGGCCGTCGTGATCGCCGCCGACGCCGACGATGTCTCCTGGGGCCCGGGGCGGTTGCTGGCGCTCCGTCCGGTGCAATGGCTCGGCGACGTCTCCTACCTGATCTATCTGTGGCACTGGCCGATGCTGGTCATCACGCCGTTCGTGCTGGGTCATGCGCTCGCCTGGCCCGAGAAGATCCTGCTCGGCTGCCTGACCCTGCTGCTCGCCGCGATCACCAAGCGGCTCCTGGAGGATCCGGTCCGGTTCAGCCCTGCGCTCCTACGTCGGCTGCCGGCCAACTTCGCCGTGCTCGCCGTCTGCGTCGGCCTTGTCGCAGCCGTGGCCGTGCCCACCATCGCCTCGTCGGGAACCAGCCTCTCCGACATCAACCGGCAGTCCGCACAGGCGCAGAAGGAGCTCGGCATCTGCTACGGCGCGGGCACGGCCCGGCACCCTGCGCAGTGCGGCGACATCGGCCAGAGCGTCCTCACCGACCCGGTCGCCGCGAAGAACGACCTGCCGTTCGTCTATCGCAAGAGGTGCCGGAACACGCCGCCGTACGACACCCAGATCACCTGTCAGTTCGGGGCGAAGGATCCCAAGGTCCGCATCGCCCTGGTCGGCAACTCGCATGCCTCGCACTGGGTGCCGGCGCTGCAGCGCATCCTTCGGAAGAACCCGGACGCGCAGGTCACCACGTACCTCACCACCGTGTGCTACACGGTGGACCTGCCGGTCTATCGGGTGAGCGTCGCCGGAGACTGCCAACGCGTCGCACGGTGGCAGATCAAGGCTGTCGCTCAGGGCCACTACGACATGGTCGTGATGTCGAACCGCACCGAGGCGGACATCAGGGGCGTGCCACCCGCGCAGAAGGTCGCCGCCGCCCGCAACGGCTATCGCGACGCCCTCCGGAAGTTCCAGGCTTCGGGCGCCGGCGTGGTCGTCGTACGCGACACGCCGTTCATGGTGAACTCGGTGCCGGATTGCATCGCGGCGCACAACCTGGACTGGGAGCAGTGCCGCGTCCCGCGAACACGTGCCGTCGAGCCCGATCCCGCGGCGCAGGCAGCAGCCAGTGTGCAGGGGGTCCAGGTCGTCAACATGACGAACGTGTTCTGTGACGACTCCCTGTGCAACCCCGTCGTGGGCCGGACGATCGCGTACGCCGACGACGGTCACCTGACGGCGAGCTTCTCGCGGTCGCTCGCCCCGGAGATCTGCGACGGCATGGCCGCGTCGACTTCCAAGCCTCTGGTCAGCTGTCGCGGGCTCGAGTTCTAAAGCGCCATCTCGACGACCGGCGAACGCTCATCCCGCCCGCCCTGCCCTCGGCCGTCGTAGCCGCGATCCGTGGCTGGACAACATCAGGCTGCTGGCGATCGTCCTCGTCGTGGTCGGGCATGCGATCGGGTCGAGCAAGGGCATCAACCCGACAGCCGACACCATCTCCACCTTCGTCTACCTGTTCCATATCCCGATGTTCGCGTTGGCTGCGGGCTGGACCGCGCAACGACTGACGGCGTCCTTCACCGGGCTCGCCAAGATGACCTGGCAAGTGCTGGTGCCCTACGTGGTGTTCCAGTCGATCGCCATCGTGCTCGGCCGCTGGGACGGCAACGGCACTCCGTGGCAGTACGCCACGCCCGCGTTCGCCCTCTGGTTCCTGGTCTCGCTGTTCCTGTGGCGCCTGCTCGCCCCGTGGTTCCGCAGCAACGCGTACGGCGTCGCCGCCGCTGTGCTGGTCACCCTGCTCGCCGGCTTCGTGCCCGCGATCGGTGAACCGCTGTCGTTGTCCCGCTGTGCTTCTTCCCGGCCTTCATGGTCGGAGCGACGTACGGCGACCACCTCCGCGACTGGCTGGACCGTCGCAGCATCCGGATCTTCGGCGCGGCTCTCCTGGTCACCGCCCTGGTCTACTGCGCGCTGTTCGCCGACACGATGAACCGCAAGCTCCAGCTGGGGCGCGACGACTACCATGCGCTCGGCATGGGCGGGCTCGAGGGTGTCTGGGCCCGGTTCCTCACCATCGCCGTGGGCATCGTGCTAGCACTGGCGTGTATCGCGATCGTGCCGCGCCGGCGGCTGCCGATCACCCACCTGGGGGCATTCACGCTCTATGTCTGCCTGTTGCACGTAGTGATCCGGCGGGTTCTGCTCGCGCTGAACCTGTTGCCGCATGCGGCGAACGCACCAGAGCTGATCGCGCTGGTGCTCGGCGCGACGGCCCTCGCGCTGATGCTTCCCTCCGCTCCCGTAAGGCTGGTCACCAGGCCGCTCGTGGAGCCGGTCTGGCTCCGCGACATGCTCCGACGCCCCTCGCGCACCCACTGATCAGCGGCCTCTGTCGCCGGCGCGTGATCTGATCCGCGGCGCGGCGCGTCATCCTTCTTGCTCCGACAGGTAGCGTTCCCGCCATTCACGATTGAGGGAAGTGGCCTGCCGCTCCGTGCGAGATGGTGGAATCGAATCCGGCACGCGCACGCCGAGAGCGCGCGCAACCGCCGCGACAACACCTGGCTGATCGGCAAGCATGTCTTCGTAGACGACCACCAGCGGGTCGATCCCCGATTCCCGGAAATAGGCGTCCCAGGCCTCTTCCTGCTTCGTCAGGTCATCGACGGCTCCCTGAATCGACTCGAAGTCGTAAACCGGCTCGCCGGAAGCCTCATGGAAGCTGATCCACGCCTTCGTCTGCCGAGCGATCACGAGCGACACCGCTTGCGAAACGACGTCTCTTCTCGTGATGCGGATCCACGACTGGACATCGAGCTCGGACATCAGCTCATCGTCGTGGCGCGTTCGGTCGAAGTGTGGCCAATGAGCCTTGAACCCGAACCATCCATTGGCAGACGTGCGCTTGGACTTGACCTCGCGAATCGTGTCTGCGGGCGAGGCCGTGCCGAGCAGTCGTTGCCACGTCGCCAGATGCTTCGGGTGGATGTACTCCAGTGGCGACCCCAACGACCCTGTCGACCAGAGCATGTGTCCGAGCATGTGGCTGCCAGATCGGGGCATCGACGCGATGGCGTACGTCTTCACCGGGCCGTAGTAGCTGGGCTGGTCGTACTCGGGACCGAACTGGTCCCACGTCGCCGACGCCTTGTCTGCACTCGCGTCTTCAGTCATCGCTCTCACTGGTTCCTGATCCAGACATCCGGGGCACGCCAGCCCCCACGGTGCGTGATCTCCTACCCTTCATGATGGGGCGCTCCCGCGACCGGTCGTCACGAAGTGCGGGAGATCGGATTGTCCTCAGGGCGCTGCCTACCGGCGTACACGTGGTCGTAGCTGGCGCTGAGGTGGCCTACGTCCAGCGCTCGAATCCCGGCGCGGTGCAACCTCCGGGCGAGCACCGTTGCGGCGGGCCCGAGCGCGATGAGCGCGACGTCATAGGCGTCGCCAGACGTCACCACATCCACCACGCGGTCGATGTCGGAGTAGGCGTGAGTCGCCTTCGATTCGATGAGCGTGACGGAAGCCGCCGAGGAGTACAACGTGGAGTCGACGTCGGCCCGGGAGCCCGAGCCGGCGATCAGGGCGACACGCTTGCCCGCCCACACCTTCTGCCACAGCGTGACGGCGTCGTCACGCAGGAAGATGAAGGCCGCTGGGCGGGTCACGTGACTGTTGAGGAAGGTGCCGCGCTCAGGCGTGCGCAAGCGAAGTTGCGGCCATAGCTCGGACCACACGCCGGTCCAGTGCGGGTCACGGAAAACCTGTGGGAAACCGATCTCAAGGCCCGGCTCATCAGCGCTCCGGAAGACATCGAGCAGCTCGCGCTGGAGTTCCGGGCTGTTGCGCTGGAACGCCAGATCGAAGTCCGGTCGGAGCATGAGCCGAAACTCGCCGTCGCCGAACCTTGCCAGCGAGCAGTCGGTGGTGGCTAGCCGACGGAGCGTTTCGAGCATCGTGAGCTGACGCGTGTTGACGAACTCCTGCACCTCGGTCATCGTCTCGGCCGAGGCCGACAGCCTGAGTGAGTCGATCATCTTGCGCTGCTTCTTGAGCTCGGCGTGCATCGCCTTGACCGACGCGGTGGTCTCCCGGACCGCCGACACCAACGTGTCAATATCGGCGCTCGAGACTCTTGCGCCCGCAGGTGCAGGATCGGCGGCCGAGGACTTCGCCGGCACTGCGGGAGTCCGAGTCCCGAGGCTCCGGGCAGCAGTGACCAGACGTGGGCGACGGCGCGGCAGGAGCGGCGGCTCGAACGGCTGACCCGCTTGCGGGCCGACCGGCACCGGAAACGCCTCGTGGAGCGCGTCGAGGGAGATCTGAAGCTCCGGCAGCGTGGCCGCGGCGCCCATGGCCGCGAGGTCGAGCGCGGCGATATCGGCGGAGGCGACGTCGCGTGACGCGACCCGCGAGTCGAGAGTCGAGAAGAAGTCCGCGAACTTGAACGTGTCACCGGCGAGCGGATGATCCTCGACCCGCAGCCACAGCCACGGCACCCCGTAGGCCTGAGCGATGATCGCCCCGTGGAGCGACGTCGCCACGCACGCTTGCGCGCCCGCGATCCGGTCGATCACGCGCTCCAGGTTCTCCGCGACGTCGACGATGTCGACACATGGTGGGCCCTCGTCGGGAAAGTACCTCTTGTGGACGTAGTGCGGGACTACGGCGACGCCCGCCGGCACCGAGGCGGGCGTCGGCGTGTAGAAGCGAGGCAGCAGGAGCCCCGGGTCGCCATAGACCTCGGGAACATCCCAGCCGAGTTCTCTCATGAGTTCCAGGCGGGTGCACTCTCCCCGCACCGCATGCACACGCACATCGCTGCGCTTGCGCAGCCTCTCGAGTGTCTCCCCCTCCAGCGGTGCCATCAGACCTGCACCCCAGACATCGACATTGTTCCGGTCGACGTAGCCGATGATGGAGCCCACGGCATACAGCGCCGGCTTCACGCGGCGCCGACGGCGCGCGTTGACGGGTTGCGCCCCCGAGATCCGCTGCACGAGCCACGGGCCGATCGCATCGCCGAAGTTCGCGCGCTCATCCCACCAGTAGACCGCGGTCTCATCCCTCGTGAGTGCCGGCGCCTTCTCGTCGCCGATGGGCGTGGATCGGACGGCGCGGTTGAGCCACCGCGCCCAGCGGGCGGCGAGAGCGGCACCCTCCAGGACCTCGCGGCGCCGCGGGTTCCTACGTATCTCCATGCGCGCCAGGACGTGACGTTCGGACAGATCCGCCAGGAGCGTGGCCTTGCCGATCAACGCGTTGCGCAGCGCGCGCCGGCACTCGGGACTTTCGCCCGTCACTGAGATGACGAGTTCCCCGAGACCCACAACGATGTCGATCTCCCACCGATGGCCTCGCGCGCCGCCGGTGACGGCGGCGCCGTGGGATCGGGGCGTGGCGGCGATGCGCGGCCGGTCGGCGAGATGACGGGTGAGCGCGCCCACGAGCACCGCCGGGGTCTGGGATGGGTTCATCAGGAGCAATCCTCGTTGGCGGGAGATCGCGCCTCATATGCGCGACACAGGCAGGGATCTTATGGGGACGCCCGGACGGCTACGCCGAGACGGCCAGATCTCGTCGAGCGCAATCTGGCGACCGCGGAGCGCCCGTGCGGTCAACGGCCGAGCAGATCGTCGACCACCCGCGCGGCGGAGCCGCCGTCGTCCAGCGGCCCGAACCGCTCGACGAAGGCATCCGTCTTGGCGGCGTACGTCTGCCGCAGGCCCTCGAGGTCGTGCAGCGCGCCCACCAGCTCCTCCTGCGAGCGCAGGATGGGGCCGGGCGCCTCCTTCTCGAAGTCGAAGTAGAAGCCGCGCACCTGGGTGCCGTACTCCTCCAGGTCCGGGCAGTAGAAGAGCAGCGGACGCTTGGTCAGCGCGAAGTCGAACATCGTCGAGGAGTAGTCGGTGATCAGCGCGTCCGCGGCCGCCATCAGGTCCTGCGCGTCCTCGTAGCCGGTGACATCCACGATGCGGTGGCGTAGCTCTTCCGGGACGAGCGCGCTCCGTCCTGAGACATGGTGGGCGCGGACCAGGAAGACCATGTCGTCGGGCAGCTGCGCCGCGAGCTGGTGGTAGTCCAGACCCGGTCGGAAGACGTACCTGTTGCCCTGCCGGGCATTGTCGCGGAACGTCGGGGCGAACAACACCACCCGCGCGTCCTCGGCCACGCCGAGACGCGCCCGCGTCGCCGTACGCCGCTCTGCGAGATCGGCACCGACCAGGACGTCGTTGCGCGGGTAGCCGAGCTCCAGCACCTCGCCGGTGAACCGGAACGCGGAGCGGAAGCGCTCGCTGGCGTACGGGCTCGGCGAGAGCAGCGCACTCCAGTAGCCGGACTGCCGCGTCATCCGCTCCAGATAGCCGGGCAGGCGGCCCTCCTGGCTGAGCGCATCGTGCTGCATCCGCTTGAGCGGCGTTCCGTGCCAGCTCTGCAGATAGAACGTGCGCTTGCTCGGGCGGACGTCGACGCCGAGATTCTGGTCGGAGACCCAGTAGCGCGCCCGACCGAGCTCCCAGTAGTACCGCGGGGTGCGCGGCTCCACCTTGCGGGTGGAGAGGTCGGCTGGCCGGAAGGTGCTGGTCGACGACCAGACCGTGCGCAGCCGAGTCCCGCGCCGGACGAGCTCCTCATAGATGGCGCGCGGGTTGCCGGCGTACTGGTGTCCGTTCCCGCTCTCGAAGACGACCGTCCGAGAGCGCGGCGTCGCGCGCGCGACCGCCATCAGCGCGCGCATGGCCGGCTGGTAGGCCGCACTCTTGCGGAACCGCGTGTAGAGCCGGCCGGACGCCTCGGAGGCACGCACGCGCGCCGCGAGCGCGCGCAGGCCCCCGGAGTCCTTCACCGAGTCATAGACCCGGGCGCAGTTCTCCCGGTCCTGATGATCGACCCAGCGCTGGATCCCACGCGCGTTCTCCTCGGGCATCGGGAAGCCGGCCTGCCAGCCGCGCTCCACCTCGGCGAGCAGATCGTCCGCGAACGCGGTCACGTAGCCGGGAAGGTCCGAGACCGGGTCGAGGTGGGACGGGTGCTTGCCGAGGAACCGGTCGCGGTCGAACTGGAAGTAGTAGACCGGCCGTCCCTGCAGCGCGAAGTCGAACCCGACCGAGGAGTAGTCGGTGATCAGCGCCCGATGCTCCCGCATCAGGTCCTGGACGCCCCGCTCACCCTGCCGGAGCACGGTCACGCCGTCGGGGGCCTCGAAGAGGGCGGTGTGGTGGGCGAGGTTCGGGTGCAGCATGAACGTGATCCGCTCGCCGGCGTTCAGCAGCCGCTTGATCCGCTCGTCGTGCAGCAGGTCGCGCCAGCGCTCCAGGAACTCGCTCTCGACGAAGAACTCCGGCCGCAGCAGCCACTCGCGCCAGGTCGGGATGATGAGGATGCCGTGTGGGTCACCACCCGGGGACAGCAGGCGGTCGAAGCGCGGCAGGCCCGTCACGCGGACCTGGCTGGGCTGGTAGCCGAAGTCGTTGATGATCATCTCCCGCTCGCGCGCGGAGCTCACGTGGAACACGTCGCAGCGGAAGTCGGAGCTGCGGCGGCCGTAGTTGGCCACCATGTTCTTCATCCCCATGATGCCGTGCTGCAGGAAGACGCGGATGCCGCTGGCGTGACGGACCAACTGCGGGTCGGGGCTGGGCAGGAGATACTGCGGCAGGTGCGTGGAGACCAGACGCGTCGCCAGCAGCGAGTAGCGCACGTGCTCTCGGGAGCCGCGGACCACTACGTTGCCCAAGGCCTCGAGCCGCTCCCGGTCGGGCGAGTCGGCGGTGATGACGTAGTAGGCGCGCCGGTCCGGGTGGTTCTCCCGCACCCAGCGGAAGAAGTGATAACCGTTGTCCTGAGCACGGTCGGGCAGCTCCCCGACGAGCCAGACGCCGGCGAAGCGCCGCGCGACCGGCATCAGCCACGCCCACCGCAGCCCGCGCCGGAGCGCCTGGAACGCGCCCGGCTCGAAGTGGTCGACCTTCAGGCTGATCCGGGATCCCTTGAAGGTGAGGTAGGGGACGTAGTGGCTGGTTCGCTCGGGGGTGAACACCGTCATCGGCCGCAGCGAGCTCGTCGGGTCGTCGCTCGGCAGCCGGAGGTTGAGGCGCCGTTCCTCGCCCTGGTCGTCGACCAGCGAGGCGTGGATCGGGATGTACTCGCTGTCGGCGGGCAGCTGCTCGGTCACCGTCGCCATGTCGACCGTGGCGGACAGCTGGTAGACGAGACGGCCCTGCTCCCCTTGGAGCGCCACGTGGTCCGCCGTGATCGTCATCGGCACGCTCACGTTGACGCCCGTACGCCGGTCGGTCAGCACCAGTGCCGCCTCCGACAGCGCCCGGTCGCCCTCGGCGCGCAGGCCGACCTCGATGGCGGTCCCGCGCGGGCGGAAGGCGACCGTCCGCACCGCCAGCCGGGCCGGCGGCAACTCGTCCGCCACTGCCAGCAGGATGTTCCCGAGGTGGCTGATCTCGACCCGGACCGACGCACCGTTCACCGTGGTCGCCAGCGTCCGCATCGGCCGCTCGGTCACCGCAGCGCGACCGAGCTTCCGCACGATCGTCTCGCCGGTCGGGCTGATGTTCTCGATCAGGAGGTTGATCTTGCCGTCGCCGGGTTCACGATGGTCGACGACCTGACGCAGGTCCACCACCGACTGGTACATGAACTCCGGGTCCGGGCACTTCTCGACCGGGAAGCGCAACCGGAAGTCGCGGCCCCACGGCGAGGCCAGCACCCCGGTCATCTCGACGGCTCTCGTCATGGAGTAGCGGACCCGGAGGTCGTGGCCCTCCATGTCGAACGCGAACCGTTCGATGACGTTCATCTACCCTCCCGAGCGAAACTGCTGGCGACGCGCAGGTTACCTTCTCGTGCCGCGTGGACCGCACCCAGGCGACGGCTGTGACCGCAGGGCCCTCGACTAGATTGACTGGTAACCCCAACCGGCCCTCGTCAACGCGCCGTCAAGGAGAGACCCCATTGCCCTGGGCGAAGCAGACCGTCCGATGACGGCTCCGGCGACCCTGCACGAGCGCATCCTGGACTGGTACGACGACCACGCCCGCGACCTGCCCTGGCGGGAGCCGTCGGCGTCCGCCTGGTCGGTGATGGTGAGCGAGTTCATGCTGCAGCAGACACCCGTGGCGCGGGTCCTGCCCGTCCACGAGGCGTGGCTCGAGCGCTGGCCGACGCCGGCAGCCCTCGCGGCCGAGCCGAGCGGCGAGGCGGTCCGGGCGTGGGGACGGCTCGGCTATCCCCGCCGGGCGCTCCGCCTCCATGCCGCCGCCCAGGCGATCGTCGAGCGCCACGGCGGCGAGGTCCCCAGCGCGTACGACGCTCTCCGGGCGCTCCCCGGCGTCGGGGACTACACCGCGGCCGCCATCGCGGCCTTCGCGTTCCGAGCGCGCCACGTCGTGCTCGACACCAACGTCCGCCGGGTCTTCGCCCGCGTCCTCGGCGGGACCGAGCTGCCCACGCCGTCGGTCACGAAGGCGGAGCGTGAGCTCGGCGCCTCCGTGCTCCCCGAGGACCCCGAGACGGCCGCCACCTGGTCGGTCGCCGTCATGGAGCTCGGCGCCCTGGTCTGCACCGCCGCCAAGCCGGGCTGCGCCCGTTGCCCCGTGGGCGACCGCTGCGCCTGGCAGGCGGCCGGCCGGCCGGCGTACGACGGACCCGTGCGGAGGCCGCAGGCCTGGGCCGGCACGGACCGGCAGTGTCGCGGCAGGCTCCTGGCCGTCCTGCGCGAGAGCACCGGCCCCGTGCACCGCAGCGCCCTCGACGCCGTCTGGCCGGACCCCGTCCAGCGCGAGCGGGCCCTGGCGGGCCTCCTCGAGGACCGGCTGGCCGTCCAGGTCGGGCCGGACACGTTCACCCTGCCGGGGTAGTCCGGGACACACGCGTCGGTCTACTCGTCAGTAACCGACCGAACGGTCCCGGACCAGCTGCCGCCGGAGACGACGAGCGCCCCGGCCCTTGCGGACCGGGGCGCTCTGGGGCTGACCAGGGGACGGATCAGTCGTTGTCGCCGGACTTGCCGAGGTCGACGGGGCCCTCACCCGAGCCGGTGTCGCCCTCGCCCTCACCGACGTTGGCCGTCTCGAACGGCGGCAGGTCGGGGATGGTCGAGCGCTTCTGACCGGTGAAGGTGAAGGACGCCGACGGTCCCTCGCTGTCCACGTCGACGAGCACGATCTCGCCGGGGCCGACCTCGCCGTAGAGCATCTTCTCGGCGAGGGTGTCCTCGATCTCGCGCTGGACCGTACGACGCAGCGGGCGGGCGCCCAGCACCGGGTCGAAGCCGCGCTCGGCGAGCAGCTTCTTCGCCGCCGGCGTGAGCTCGATGCCCATGTCGCGGTCCTTGAGGCGCGACTCCACGCCCGAGATCATGTTGTCGACCATCGAGATGATCTGCTCCTGCGAGAGCGGCGGGAAGACGATGACCTCGTCGACACGGTTGAGGAACTCGGGCCGGAAGTGCTGCTTGAGCTCCTCCTGCACCTTGTTCTTCATCCGCTCGTAGGAACCGGCCGCGTCGCTGGCCTGCTGGAATCCCAGATTGACCGACTTGGCGATATCGCGGGTGCCGAGGTTGGTCGTCATGATGATGACGGTGTTCTTGAAGTCCACGACCCGGCCCTGAGAGTCGGTGAGCCGGCCCTCTTCAAGGATCTGCAGCAGGCTGTTGAAGATATCGGGGTGGGCCTTCTCGACCTCGTCGAAAAGCACGACCGAGAACGGCTTGCGGCGCACCTTCTCGGTGAGCTGGCCGCCCTCCTCATAGCCGACATAGCCCGGAGGCGAGCCGAAGAGACGGGAAACGGTGTGCTTCTCGCCGAACTCCGACATGTCGAGCTGGATCAGCGCGTCCTCGTCACCGAAGAGGAACTCGGCGAGCGTCTTGGACAGCCACGTCTTCCCCACACCGGAGGGGCCGGCGAAGATGAACGAACCGCCCGGACGCTTCGGGTCCTTGAGACCGGCACGCGTGCGCCGGATGGCGCGCGAGAGGGCCTTGACCGCCTCGTCCTGGCCGATGACCCGCTTGTGGAGCTCGTCCTCCATCTTGAGCAGCCGGGTCGACTCCTCCTCGGAGAGCTTCACGATCGGGATGCCGGTCGCGACGGCGAGCACCTCGGCGATGAGTTCCTCGTCGACCTCGGCGATCTCGTCCATGTCACCGGCACGCCACGACTTCTCGCGCTCGGCCTTCTTCGCGATGAGCTGCTTCTCCTCGTCGCGAAGCTTGGCCGCCGCCTCGAAGTCCTGGCCGTCGATGGCGGCCTCCTTGCGCTGACGCACGTCGGCGATCTGCTCGTCGTACTCCCGCAGGTCGGCCGGGGCCGTCATCCGCCGGATCCGGAGCCTCGAACCGGCCTCGTCGATCAGGTCGATGGCCTTGTCGGGCAGGAACCGGTCGGAGATGTAGCGGTCCGCGAGGGTCGCCGCCGAGACGAGCGCCTCGTCGGTGATCGTCACGCGGTGGTGGGCCTCGTAGCGGTCGCGGATGCCCTTGAGCATCTCGATCGTGTCGGCGATCGACGGCTCGGGCACCTGGATCGGCTGGAAGCGGCGCTCGAGCGCGGCGTCCTTCTCGAGGTATTTGCGGTATTCGTCGAGGGTGGTCGCGCCGATGGTCTGCAGCTCACCGCGGGCCAGCATCGGCTTCAGGATCGAGGCCGCGTCGATCGCGCCCTCGGCCGCGCCGGCGCCGACGAGGGTGTGGATCTCGTCGATGAACAGCACGATGTCGCCGCGGGTGCGGATCTCCTTGAGCACCTTCTTGAGGCGCTCCTCGAAGTCACCGCGGTAGCGCGAGCCCGCGACCAGGGCGCCCAGGTCGAGCGTGTAGATCTGCTTGTCCTTGAGCGTCTCGGGGACGTTGCCGCGGACGATGTCCTGCGCCAGGCCCTCGACGATCGACGTCTTGCCGACGCCCGGCTCTCCGATGAGGACCGGGTTGTTCTTGGTGCGCCGCGATAGCACCTGCATCACGCGCTCGATCTGTTGAGCACGACCGATGATCGGGTCCAGCTTGCCCTCCCGCGCGTCCTGCGTGAGGTTGCGGCCGAACTGGTCGAGCACCAGCGAGCTGGACGGCGTCTCCGAGGAGCTGCCCGACGTCGCGGCGGAGCCGGACTGCGACGTACCTTCCTTGCCCTGGAAGCCCGAGAGCAGCTGGATGACCTGCTGGCGAACCCGGTTGAGGTCGGCGCCCAGCTTCTGCAGCACCTGGGCCGCGACACCCTCGCCCTCCCGGATCAGGCCGAGCAGGATGTGCTCGGTGCCGATGTAGGAGTGGCCGAGCTGCAGCGCCTCGCGCAGGGACAGCTCGAGCACCTTCTTGGCGCGGGGTGTGAAGGGGATGTGACCGGACGGGGCCTGCTGACCCTGGCCGATGATCTCCTCGACCTGGGCGCGGACCGCCTCGAGAGAGATGTCGAGCGACTCCAGCGCCTTGGCGGCCACGCCCTCCCCCTCGTGGATGAGCCCGAGCAGGATGTGCTCCGTGCCGATGTAGTTGTGGGAGAGCATGCGGGCCTCTTCCTGGGCCAGCACGACCACCCGGCGAGCTCGGTCTGTGAACCGCTCGAACATGCGCATCGCTCCTCAAACTAGCGGGGCGACCGCCGCACGGATCCTCAGTGACCCGGTCGACGGTCTCGAGGGGTACAACCCCTCTGACAGCCTACGCGTTCCGCCCAGCCACCCCGCACTCGTGCGCTGAGAGCGAACACGCTCGGCGCGGCAAGGGCCCGGACATGCCTCGACAGGCCCGGGCAGCCGGTCGCCGGGCCTGTCGATGCGTGGGTCAGTGAGCGGCGTCGTACGCCGAGCGCACCTCGGCCGGGATCCGACCGCGGTCGGGCACGGTGTGACCGTTGTCGCGCGCCCACTCGCGGACGTCCTTCGCGCTGGGGCCGCCGGCAGACGGCGTACGCCGCCCAGCGCTCCGCCGCGCCGCGGTCACCTTGCGCGCGTGGCCGATGTAGACACCGAGGGCGTCACGAAGCTTCGCGGCATTGGCGTCGTTGAGATCGATCTCGTAGCTGACCCCGTCGAGCGAGAACGAGACGGTCTCGCTCGCCTCCGAACCGTCGAGATCGTCCTCGAGAATGATCTGCACCTTCTGCGCCATCGGGCTTTCCTCCGTGTCCCAAGGTCGACCCAATGGCCGACGAATTCCGTGGAATAGCGTCGCCAGCATGACACACCACGACTCGGCCGGGAAACGCCCACCAAGATAATGGGCCAATTCTTTGGGAAAAGCCTCAGCTGTTTCGCCGGAAGACGAGTTCGAGACCCTGGAGCGTCAACCACGGCGAATGCACGGTGAAACACGTGCATTCGCCGACCACGAGCGGAGCCAGATATCCCGTCGCGATCACATTCACCGACTCGGTGGAAACGTCGAGATCGGCGATCATCCGCGCGACGATCCCCTCGACCTGCGCCGCGACGCCGAAGACCATGCCGGACTGCAACGCCTCCACGGTGTTCTTCGCGATCACCGACCGGGGACGCGCGAGCTCCACCTTGCGCAGCTGCGCCCCGCGTCGACCCAACGCCTCGAGGGACACCTCGATCCCCGGCGCGATCGCACCGCCGACGAACTGGCCGGCCGCGGAGACGACGTCGAAGGTCGTCGCCGTCCCGCCGAAGTCGACGACGATGGCCGGCCCGCCATGCAGCCGCGCCGCAGCCAGGGCGTTGGCGATCCGGTCCGTGCCGACCTCACGCGGGTTGTCCATCAGGATCGGCATCCCGGTCCGCACGCCAGGCTCGACGATGACGTGTGGCACCTGGGGCACGGTCGGCATCTGGCCGGCCCGGCGGGTGAGCATGTCGCGCCACTCGTGCAGGACCGCCGGCACGGTCGCACAGACGACGATCCCGTCGACCTCGTCCCAGCGGTCGGCCAGGAGCCCACGCAACAGCACCGGCCACTCGTCGGAGGTGCGGCGCTCGTCGGTCATCACCCGCCAGTCGGCCAGCACCGCACCGTCCTGGACGAGGCCCAGGATGGTGTGGCTATTGCCGATGTCGACGGCGAGCAGGGGCATCCCTCAGCCCTCGCTGAGATCCAGACCCAGGTCGAAGACCCTGACCGAGTGTGTGAGCGCACCGACCGAGATGTAGTCGACGCCCGTCTCGGCGACCTCGCGGGCGCGCTCGAGGGTGAGACCACCCGACGCCTCGAGGAGGGCACGGCCGGCCGTCACCGCGACGGCCTCGCGCATCTGGGCGGTCGTCATGTTGTCGAGCAGGATGCGGTCGCAGCCGGCGTCGAGCAGCTCCTCGAGCCCCTCGAGGTCGTCGATCTCGACCTCGACCGGCAGATCGGGGTAGGCCTCACGGACCGCTGTGTAGGCGGCGACGACGCCGCCGGCGGCCACCACGTGGTTGTCCTTGACCAGCGCCATGTCGGCGAGCGAGGAGCGGTGGTTGACGCCGCCACCGCAGCGGACGGCGTACTTCTCCAGCGCGCGGAAGCCCGGCAGGGTCTTGCGCGTGTCGAGGACCTTCGCGCCGGTGCCCTCGAGGGCCGCCACCCAGCGGGCCGTCGCGGTCGCGACACCGGAGAGGTGGGAAGCGTAGTTGAGGGCCGTGCGCTCGGCGGTGAGAAGCCCGCGGGTGGGACCCGCGACGCGCATGACGACGTCTCCCGGACGGACGCGGGTCCCGTCGGGCACGCGGTCGGTGATCGTCACGGTGTCGCCCATGACGTAGCAGAAGACCAGGGCGGCGACGCCGAGGCCGGCGACGACGCCCTCCTCACGGGCCGCGAAGACACCGACGCCGGTCGCCTCCGCGGGGATCGTCGCGGCGGAGGTGACGTCCTCGGCCGGCATCTCGCCGGCGGACGCCGGCGGGAGGTCCTCGTCGAGGGCGAGCTCGACGGCGTCGTACACCGCCCCGGCGTCGAGCCCCGCGGCGGTCAACTCGGCGACGAGCTCCTCCGGCAGCCGGTCGAACGAGACACGCTGGATGGTCACGAGGCTCCTCCATCGGTGGCGGGTGCGGCGGTGAACGTCACGGACACGGTGTCGGACCTGGCGGCGGACCGGTCGCCGTCGGCCCCGGTCAAGACCACGTCGATGTGGCCGGCGAACCTGGCGTCGTCGCGGTCGGGGAAGTCCTCACGCCAGTGGGAGCCGCGGGTCTCCTCGCGGCGGCGGGCGGCTTCGGCGAGCGCCGCGGAGATGGTGAGCAGGTTGGTCGTCTCCCAGGCGTCCGGGTCGATCGCGGCGGCCGGGGTGTCGGCGATCTTCGCGAGCGCCTCGATCGCGCGTGAGAGGCCCTCGGCGCTGCGCAGCACGCCGGCGCTCGCCGTCATGATCTCCTGGATCTCCTTGCGTACGTCGCCGGCGACCAGCCCCACCGAGCCCGACTGCGCGACCGGCTGGCTGAGCGGGCGCAGCTCCGTGGGGAGGACCTGCGCGATCCGGCGGGAGAACACGAGCCCCTCGAGCAGCGAGTTGGAGGCGAGCCGGTTGGCGCCGTGGACACCGGAGCAGGCCACCTCGCCGGTCGCGTAGAGCCCGGGGACCGACGAGCGGCCCCACAGGTCGGTCGCGACCCCGCCGGAGGCGTAGTGGCAGGCCGGCGCGACCGGGATGAGGTCGATGGCCGGGTCGATGCCGTGCGACTCACAGGAGGCGAGGATCGTGGGGAACCGCCGCTCCCAGAAGTCCCGGCCGAGGTGGCGGGCGTCGAGCCACATGTGGGGCCGACCGGTCTCGAGCATCCGCTTCATGATCGCCTTGGACACGATGTCGCGCGGGGCGAGGTCGGCGAGCTCGTGGACGCCCTGCATGAAGCGCCGACCCTCCCAGTCGACGAGGACGGCGCCCTCGCCGCGGACCGCCTCCGAGATGAGGGGCTGCTGCCCCCGCGAGTCAGGCCCGAGGTACATCACGGTCGGGTGGAACTGCACGAACTCGAGGTCGCGCAGACGCGCACCGGCGCGCAAGGCGATCGCCATGCCGTCGGCGGTCGAGACGGCCGGGTTGGTGGTCTGCGAGAACACCTGGCCGAGGCCGCCGCTGGCGAGGACCACGGCACGCGCCCGGACCAGGCCGACGCCGTCGGCGTCGCCCTCCCCCATCACGTGGATCGTCAGACCGGCCACGCCACCGTCCTCGGCGGTGACGAGGTCGACGACCATGGCGTGCTCGAAGACGAGGATCTCCGGCGCCCGTTTGACCGCTCCGATGAGCGCGCGCTGGATCTCGGCACCGGTCGCATCGCCGTTCGCGTGGGCGATGCGGTCGCGGTGGTGGCCGCCCTCCCGGGTGAGCGAGAGGTTGCCCTCCGGGTCCTTGTCGAAGTTCGCGCCCCAGTCGATCAGCTCCTGGACCGCGTCGGGCCCCTCGGTGACCAGCACGCGCACGGCCTCGGCGTCGCACGCGCCCGCACCGGCGACCAGGGTGTCGACCTCGTGCTGCTCGGGGGTGTCCTCGGGACCGAGCGCAGCGGCGATGCCGCCCTGTGCCCACTGGGTGGAGCCGGCGGCGAGGACGTCCTTGGTGACGACTGCGATGCGCTCGACCTGGTCGCGCAGGCGCAACGCCGCGGTCAGGCCCGCGATGCCGGAGCCGACGACGATCACGTCGACCCACTCGGTCCAGCCCGGGTCGCGGGCGGCGAGCAGGCCCGGAAGAGAACTCACGGGCGGCAGGCTACGCCCGGACCAGCGCGTCCCCGCGCAGCTGGTCGCTGCCCGGAACGGGCTCGGCCGCGTCGGAGCCGAGGTGGACGATCCGGTTGAGACCGTCGACGTGCACGACGTGGGGCTTCAGCTCGCGCGCCTCCTCGGTCGTCATCTGCTGGTAGGCGATGAGGATGACGAGGTCGCCGGGGTGGACGAGGTGGGCGGCGGCGCCGTTGATCCCCAGGACGCCGGAGCCGCGCTCGCCCGCGATCGTGTAGGTCTCCAGCCGGGCACCGTTGGTGATGTCGACGATCGACACCAGCTCGCCGGGAAGGATGTCCGCGGCGTCGAGCAGGTCGGCGTCGACGGTCACCGAGCCGACGTAGTGGAGGTCAGCCTGGGTCACCGTCGCGCGGTGGATCTTGCCGGTCATCATGGTGCGCAGCGCCATCAGTGGTTCGTCTCCTGGGCGGCGCCGATCGTGAGCGCCATGTTGTCGATCAGGCGGGTGGTGCCGACGCGCGCCGCGATCAGGATGCGCGCCTCGGTCCCCGGCGGGACCTCCTCGGGCAGGTCGCCGAGGCCGGGGTCGGTGAGGACGAGGTAGTCGAGGTCGACGCCCTGGGAGGCCCGGAGCTCGGCCCGGGCGGCGTCGAGCGCGGCGTCGACGCCGTACGACGCCTCGTTGCGGGCCGCGAAGAGGGCCCGGCTGAGCGTGGTCGCCGCCAGCCGCTCCTCGGGGTCGAGGTAGCGGTTGCGGCTCGAGAGCGCGAGTCCGTCGTGCTCGCGCTGGGTGGGCGCGCCGACGACGTCGACGCCCTGGCACAGGTCGGCCGACATCCGCCGGACCAGGGTGAGCTGTTGGTAGTCCTTCTCCCCGAAGACGGCGACGTCGGGACGGACCAGCCCGAAGAGCTTCGCGACGACGGTCAGCACGCCGCGGAAGTGTCCGGGACGGGTGCGGCCCTCGAGGGTCTCGGCCACGGGGCCGGGGTCGACGGCGACCTGCGGGAGGCCGCCGGGGTAGACCTCGTCGACGCTCGGCGCGAAGACGATGTCGACGCCCTCGTCGGCGCAGACCGCGAGGTCGGCGTCGAGCGTCCGCGGGTAGCGGTCGAGGTCCTCGCCCTCCCCGAACTGGAGCGGGTTGACGAAGATCGAGACGACGACCGGACCGGTGCCGACCTTCTCGCGGGCGACGCGCATCAGGCTGGCATGGCCCTCGTGGAGGGCACCCATCGTCGGCACCAGGGCCACCTCGTGACCCTGCGCCCGGGCGTCCTGCAGCAGCGCGGCGAGCTCCTCCCGGGTGCTCGCCAGGTGGGGACCGGTCATCGATACTCGCGGACGGGGACGGGCTGCGACGCCTCCGCGGCGTCGAGCAGCCGGCTGATCTTCTGGGCCCTGATCGGCAGCAGGCGACCGTCCGCGAGCACCCGGTCGAGGGTGGCGCGCGCCATGGCGACGTACGACGGCAGCGTCTGCGGCGCGTTGGCGACGATGTCCTCGAGGTGGGCCGCGACGGTGCCGGCGTCGCCGCGCACGATCGGGCCGGTGAGGGCAGCGTCGCTCTGGGTCAGGGCGTTCTCCAACGCGGCGTTCAGCAGCGGTCGCAGGGTGCCGGCCGGGTCGCTCGCACCGGCCGCCGCCAGGATCTCCATGGCCTCGGTCACCAGCGTGACCAGGTGGTTGGCGCCGTGTGCCAGACCGGCGTGGTAGAGCGTCCGCATCTCCTCCGGCACCCACATCGGGCGGCCGCCGAGGTCGGCGACGAGCGCCTCCGCGAACACGCGGTCGGCGGGAGTCGCGGCGGTCAGACCGAACACGCAGCCCTCCCCTGCGGCCGCGCCGAGCCGGTCGAGGTCGACGGCGGTGCCGGTGAAGGTCATCGCCGGGTGGAGGGCGACCGCGTGAGCGCCGGCGGCGGTCGCCGGCGCCAGCACCGCGAGGCCGTGACGGCCGGAGGTGTGGACGACGTACTGCCCCTCGTGGAGCGCCCCGGCGTCGGCCAGCGTCGTCACGACGTTGGCCAGCATGTCGTCGGGGACGGTGAGGAGGAGAACCTCGCAGGAGCGCGCGACGGCGGTCGGCTTCGCGACGGTGACACCCGGCAGGAGCGCCGCGATCCGGCCGCGCGAGGCCTGCGACTCGCCGGCGACCGACACGATCTCGTGGCCCGCCGTGCGCAGGGCGGAGGCGAGGACGGCACCGACGCGCCCGGCGCCGATGACACCGACGCGACGGCGCGCCGGGAGGGGGTGAACCATGTGCTGACCTTTCGTTCCAGTCCCTCCGACCACCCGGCGGGGGCCGGGCCGGGGTGGGTACCGGACGTTGTGCCTGCGGTGCGGGGGATCGCACCGCCGTCAACGGTACTTCCGGCGTCACACGGGCGAAACATCGTCGGCGGTGGCGTGGGTCACACGCGCCCGCCGCGTCCCGCCACGTCGCCTCGTGCCCGGCGCACGCCCTTAGGGTTGCGCCGTGCCCATCTTCACCAAGGACGACCGGTCGGTGCTCTTCGTGCACGTGCCGAAGACCGGCGGGACGAGCCTCGAGCGGCTGATGATCCGGGCCGGATGGTCGATGGGCCTGCACGCGACGCCGACGACCGAGCCGCGGGAGCACTTCCGGATGCGGCGCTGCTCGCCCCAGCACTACCACGGCGCCATCCTGCGCGAACTGCTCCACGTCCGCCGCTTCGACCTCTGCTTCCTCGTGGTGCGCGACCCGATCGCACGCTTCCGCTCGGAGTACGCCTTCCGACGCAACGAGCCGGACGCGGGCACCGCCGAGGCGGTCAACCGGTGGGCGACCGACTCCTTCGACCGGCTCCCGGTGAGCCCCTACCTGCGCGACAACCACCTCCGCCCGCAGCACGAGTTCCTCGTGCCCGGCGCACACGTCTACCGGCTCGAGGACGGTCTGGAGGCCATCGCCGACCACCTCAACGCCGAGTTCGACCTCGGCATCGAGCGATCCATCCGGCGGTTCAAGCACAGCGGGACCGAGGACACCCTCGCCAGCAGCGCGGTCGAGGTCGACGTGGCCCTGGAGGCCCGGCTGCGGGAGGTCTACGCCACCGACTTCGCCGTCTTCGGGTACGACGCCGGCCCGGTGCCGCCGGCGGACGTCCCGCCCCACACGCTGCACCGGCTGGACTGACTGCCGATCCTCGGGTCGTCAGACGTGTCTGGTGCGTCTGACGACCCGAGGTCGACGACCCGAGGTCGCGGATCGCACGCGGTCAGTAGCTGTGCTGCGTCTCCATGACGGCGCGCAGCCGCGGCTCGTCGTACTCCTCGCCGAGCCAGTCGAAGAGCCCGCGCAGCGCCCCGACGTCCGCGACATAGTCGTCGAAGTGGACGCGATAGGCGGCGTCGCCGAGCGCGTCGGCGGCCGCGAGCTGGAGCTTCTCGATCCGCGCGACCTCGACGAGCTGGGCGTCACGGTCCCGGTCGGCCCAGCCGCCGCCCTTCTTCTGCCAGCTCGCCACGACCTTCTCGTGGTCGCGTGTGTTGAACACGAACCTGGCGCCCGGGAAGAGCAGGCGCAGGAACTCGAGGTAGTCGACGAGATCGGGGCTCTGCCACCGGATCTCCTTGAAGCCGGTGACGCGGGTGTCGGGCTCGGGGCGGAGGAGGGTGTCGAGCACCAGCGCGCGCAGCTCGCGCAGGGCCTGCTGGCGGGGATAGCCGTCGAGGCCGAACCAGGGGTCTCTCGCCGTGGTCGGCGTCGGCCGGGGGCGCGACTGGGGCCGCTCGGTGATGAGCTTGTGGTGCTGGAAGAGCGGGTAGACCGACCCGGCGTTCTCGCCGCGGATCAGCCAGCCGGGGATGGAGTCGAGCAGGCCCTGGAGGAGGGTCGAGCCGCTGCGACCGTAGGTGACGATGAAGACGAAGGAGAGGTCCTCGCGCGCGGGCCGGGTCAGGTTTGCGACGCGGCGCTCCAGCCGCTCGACCCGGGCGGCGAGCTCGTCGCGCTGCTGCACGACCCGCGCGACCCCCGGCGTACGTCGGGCGATCCGCCCTGCCACGCTCCTCATGCGCCCCCGTCCGGTCCAGTCCACGGCCGCCGTCACATTACACTTCTGGTTCGCACCGTCTTCCCCGGAGGGTTCCTGGCCTTGACTCGCTCGCAGACCGCTCGACGCCTCGGCTCCCGAGTCAAGCGGGCGGCCCGCAGCGGTCCCCGGCGCGTGGCTCGCGCGGTCGGCTACCGGCCGCGGCCCGTCCTGAGCGTGGTCATGCCGGTCTACAACGTGAAGCACTGGGTCGGCGCGGCGCTCGACAGCGTCCTCGGCCAGTCGCTGCGCGACCTGGAGGTCGTGGTCGTCGACGACGGCTCGACCGACGGCTCCGCCGACGTGCTCCGTGACTACGCCGCGCGCGACGACCGGGTGCGCGTCGTACGCAAGGAGAACGCGGGGCTGGGCGCGGCGCGCAACACCGGCCTCGAGCACGTCCGCGGCAGGTACGTCGCGTTCGTGGACTCCGACGACCTCGTCTACCCGGGCTCGTACGCCGCCATGGTGGACGTCTTGGAGCGCAGCGGCTCCGACTTCGCGACCGCCGCGTTCGAGCGGGGCGTGGAGGGCTCGGCGACGCGGCCGCGCTGGGTCAAGCGGCTGACCCGGTCGACGCGCACCGGCCTCACGATCGCCGACGAGCCGTGGGCGCTGCTCGACATCACGTCGTGGAACAAGGTCTTCCGACGCTCGTTCGTCGAGAGTCACGGGCTCCGCTTCGACGAGGGCGTGCGCTACGAGGACCAGGTCCCGATCACCCGCGCCTACCTGTCGGCGAGGTTCGACATCCTCGACCGGACCGTCTACCTGTGGCGCACCCGCCACGACGGCACCTCGATCACCCAGCAGAAGGCCACCCTGGCCGACCTGTCGGACCGTCTCCGCAGCCAGGAGGGCTGCGCCCGGCTCGTGCGTGACGCGTCTGCCCAGATCCGCGAGACCTGGTACGTCAAGCTGCTCGACTACGACCTCCCGAGCTATGTCGAGGCGGCCCTGTCGGGCACCGCCGACTACGCCGACGCGGTCCGCACGCGGCTCGCCACGCTGCGGACCGAGGTCCCGGAGGACGTGTGGCGACGCATCCAGTTCCGCAACCGCGTGGTCTCGTGGGCGCTCAGCCACGGGGACCTCGACCTGGCGCTCGAGCTCAAGACCTGGTTCCAGCGGCAGTGGTGGGGCCTGCCGGTGGCCGTCGAGGAGGGCCATCCGGTCTTCGTCCTCCCACCCGAGCTCGAGTCCGGCTCCCTGCCGGGCTGGGCCCATCGCGTCGAGCAGGTCGACGCCCACCCCCAGGTCCATCTCCTCTCGGTCGCGTGGGAGGGCAGCGAACTGGTCCTGCGCGGTGCGGCCTACCTCCTCCACGTCACCGACGACTACGCGCCCCACCAGCTGGCCGTGCACGTCCGCAGCGACGACGGCGGGGTGGACATCGACCTTCCCGTCACGCGCTCTGTCGACCGCCGGATCGACGAGGTCGCGCAGCGCGCCTTCGAGGACCGCTCGACGTCGGGCTTCGAGGCGCGCATCGACGCGCAGAAGCTGGCCGAGATCGTGCCGCCCGGCCAGCACGACCTCCACCTGTCGTTCGTCCAGAGCCAGGGCACGTTCCGGCAGGAGTCCGACATCACCGCCGTCGTCGGCATGGGGCCAGGAGGCAACCGCGACGGTCGCGTGGTCGCCGACCGGCTCGTCCGGCTGACCGGCAACACCGAGATCGGCCACCGGCTCTGCGTGCACGACCGGTGGGCCGTCACCGCCGGTCACCGCGAGACCGCTGACGGACACGTCGAGCTCACCGTGGCGGGCCCGCTCACAGATCCGGTGGTCGACCTCGACGCCGGCACGCCGGTCGGTCGGGACCCGAACGCCGGGACCCTCACCGTGCGGCTCGAGCCGGGTCGCTCCGACATCCTGCGCGCCCGGCTCCGCTCCGGCGACGCCCCCGAGGTGCTCTGGCTCGAGGAGCCGAACCTCCTCGGCCACAGCGCGGACGATGCGGGGCTCGGTGCCTACGTCGGACGTGGGCCCGGTCAGCGCGTGCGCGTGGCCGACCGTCGACCGGCGGTGCTCGTGACGGGGGTCGACGTCGACCCCGACGACCCGAGCGCCCTCCTACTGCGGGGCCGGAGCCTGGGAGCCGCCGGCCTGCGGCTCGCGCTGGCGAGCCACCGGGCCGCCGGCGTACCCACGACGCAGCTGCCGGACGGCGAGCTCACCGTCCGGCTCCCGGTCGTGCGGGAGGTCTGGAGCCTCGGGCCGACGGGACTTCCGGCGGGCCGCTACACGCTGCGCCTGCTGGGGCCGGACGGTCCGCTCGCCGACGCCGACGTGAAGGTCGCGACCAGCCTGCGGGAGACCGCGCCGCTCGATGTCACGCTCGGCGAGCAGCCGCTCCGCCTCGGCGTCTCCGGCTCCTGGAACCTCCTGGTGGTGAGCTCCGCGCTGCCGCCTGGGTCGGGCAGCGCGCGCGAGCAGCAGCGCCTGCGGGAGCGGTACGCCGTCGCGCGGACCGAGCCGCGGCTCCCGGTCGCCCTCATCGAGACGTTCAAGGGGAAGATGGCGGGCGACTCCCCGGCCGCGATCGCGCGCGAGCTGCAGTCCCGCGACGGCGCGCCCGAGCCGGTGTTCAGCGTCGACGACCTCTCCGTGGCCGTGCCGCCGGGCGTCCGCACCGTCGTCCGGTTCGGCCCGGAGTGGTTCGAGCTGCTCGCCAGGGCCGCCTACCTCGTCAACAACGACAACTTCCCGGGCTTCTTCCACAAGGCCGACGACCAGGTCTACCTCCAGACCTGGCACGGCACCCCGCTGAAGCGCATCGCGAAGGACATCGACGACCCGCAGCTGATCCCGGTCGCCTACATGAGAACCATGGACGAGGAGGCGGCCGCCTGGGACTACCTGCTCTCCCCGAGCCCCTACGCCAGCAAGATCCTGCCGCGCGCGTTCGGGTACGACGGTCCGCTGCTCGAGTTGGGCTATCCGCGCAACGACGCGCTGCTGGTGGCCGACCGTGACCGGGTCCGGCAGGAGGTGCGCGCCCGCCTCGGCATCGCGGACGACGCTCGGGTGGTCCTCTACGCCCCCACCTGGCGCGACATCGACGCCAAGATCCTCCATCTCGACCCCGCTCGGATCGTCGACGAGGTGCCCGATGTGACGCTTCTCGTCCGCGGCCACGTCAACACGGCCGACAACGACGCGATCGGGCCGGCGGCGCGCGGCCGGCTCCGCGACGTGACCCTCTACCCGGACATCAACGACCTCTTCCTGGCCAGCGACGTGCTCGTCACCGACTACTCGTCGGTGATGTTCGACTTCGCCCTCCTCGACCGGCCGCAGCTCTTCCTCGTCCCCGACCTGGAGGAGTACCGCGGCGAGGTGCGCGGCTTCTACGTCGACCTCGAGGAGATCGCGCCCGGGCCGCTGTTGCCGGACGACGACGCCCTCATCGCCCACCTCCGGCAGGGCCCGGCGGCCGACGAGCCCTACCGCGAGGCCCGCGCCAGCTTCCGCGAGCGGTTCGCCCCGTGGGACGACGGCCACGCCACCGCCCGCGTCGTCGACCGCGTCTTCGGCGCGGCCGACTCCGACAGCCGCCCATGAGGCCCTGGCGGCGGCGTACGCCACGGTCCGCGGCCATGATCGGCGTCGTGGTGCCGGCGTACGACGTCGCAGCGCTCCTGCCCGCCTGCCTCGACAGCATCCTGGCCCAGACCCACCGCGACCTCCACGTGGTCGTCGTCGACGACGGCTCCCCCGACGCGTCCGGCGAGATCGCCGAGGCGTACGCCGCCCGGGACTCCCGTCTGACCGTCGTCCACACCGCCAACCAGGGACTCGGGGCGGCCCGCAACGAGGGCCTGCGCCACGTCACCGGCGACTACCTGGCCTTCGCCGATTCTGACGACGTCGTTCCGCCGACCGCCTACGCGACGATGCTGGCGACCCTGGCGCGGACCGGATCCGACTTCGTCACCGGGTCGATCGTCTGGTGGCAAGGCGAGGAGCTGACCGAGCCGGGGTGGATGCAGCGCTTCCACAACCCCGCGCGGCTCGCGACCACGGCCGCCGACCACCCGCGGATCCTGGGCGACGTGTTCGCCTGGAACAAGCTCTACCGGCGTACGTTCTGGGAGGCCGCCGGCCTCTCCTGGCCTGAGGGGGTGCGCTATGAGGACCAGCCGACGCTGACCCGCGCCTACCTCGGCGCGACCGCGTTCGACGTGGTCCCCGACCTCGTCTACCACTGGCGGATCCGGGCCGACGGGACCTCGATCACGCAGCAGCGGTCGTCGCTGGCCGACCTCCGCGACCGCCACCTCACCAAACGGATGTCGCTCGACAGCGTCGAGGCGTACGTCGCCGGTGGCGGCCCTGCGCACGTGCGCGAGACCTTCCTGCGCGAGGTCCTGCCCGGGGACCTGCACCGCTACTTCGTCGAGATTCCCGGCTGCACCGACGCGTGGTGGACGCTGCTCGTCGCAATGGTCCGCGACCTGTGGTCGGGCCGCTCCCTCGCCGACACCACGATGACGCCCGTCCAGCGGCTGACCGGCTGGCTCGTCGAGCACGACCGGCGCGACCAGGCCACGGCGGTCATGACCTGGGTCGCCGAGCACCGCCGGCCGCTGCCCCGCAGCACGGACGGCGCGTACGTCGAGGTGCCGGGCGTCGACCTGTCCGACGTGGACCCCCTCGCGCGTCGGGCGTCACCGTGACGTCTCGCAAACTGTCACGGTGACAGTTTGCGCTGTGGGTGACAGTCCCGAACTTTCGCCCACAGCGCTACGTGTCACGGTGACACTTTGGCTGGCTGCCTCAGCCCCGGCGCTGCGAGATGCGGCGTGCGACTCCCGCCTTCACGCGCTTGCCGAGGTCGAGGACGTCCTCGGTGATCGGCCGGGGCTGTGTGGAAGCAGCGCCGGTGGCACGCGCGGCACGCCAGGCCTTCGTCTCCGCGGGCGTCATCCGGGTGTACTCCATCATCACCTGGCCGGCCGGGTGTCCCCAGTCGCCGAGGTAGCGGACCTTCCACGGCGAGAAGGAGGCGACCCACTCGAGGTCGCTGCGGAAATACCAGAACACGTTCTTCTCGGTGAACATCGGCTTCTGACGCTTGGCGTTGAAGACCATCCCGATGCGGGTGTCGTCGGGCTTCTCGAAGAAGGTGGCGTAGAACTTCCCGCCGGGCTTCATCACCATCGCGAGCCGGAAGAGGCAGAGCCGCATGTGGTTGAGCGAGACGTGGGTGAAGACCGACTGCGCGAGCGCGTAGTCGAACCTCGTGCCGTCGAACTCGGCGTAGAAGCGGTCGCTGACCCGCAGGTGGCCGACCGGGGTCTTCGCGCGCTGCTCGTCGTCGAGCTCGTGGTCGTAGCCCGCCTGGATCACCGACTGGTTGGCCTCGATGCCGTAGTAGTTGCCGGCGTCGAGGTAGTCGATGAAGTGGCGCCCGGCCCGGAAGGCGCCGCAGCCGACGTCGAGCAGCGTGTGCTGCGGCTCCAGGCCATGCGACCGGAGGAACTCGACCTGGCGCTGGCCGTGGGTGTCCCACACGCCACCGACGTAGGTGCGATGGGCGCCGGCCTCGATCTCCTCCGCCGACAGCTCCAGCCCGGAGTAGTCCGGTTCGTAGGCGACGGCCTCGTCGTACCGCTGAATGGTCACTGCACACTCCCCGTTGGTCGGTGTCGGTCAGGTCACGCTAGCGGCTCACCCCGAGCGCCTTCCGGAGATCGGCCTCGTTGCGCTCGAAGTCGAAGCGCCAGTCCCCCTGGAAGCTCTCGAGGCTGAACCGCCCGTCAGGACGGGCCACCTCCGGGGCGGACCAGAGGTAGTGCTCCTCCGCGCCGATCAGCGAGCAGAACATGTGCTCGTTGCGGGCGATGTAGGCCTCCTGGTTGAGCACCACCAGCTTCTCCAGGCCGCGCGCGTAGACGATGTTGAACATGCCGGAACCGCCGAAGCCGGCGACCTCGCGGGCCTTGCGGAACAGGTGGACCTGCTCGGCAAGCGTGTGGTGCTCGGGGTAGACAACCTCGAACCCCCGCTCCGCGAACCACGCCTCCACCTCCGCCTGGTTGAGGCAGGTCCGGTTGACGGCGCCCTCGCCACGCGAGACGAAGATCCGCTCATGGGCGGGACCACCGTCCGGGTCGCCGCCGGTGAAGCCGTGGGCGAGCCGCTCGTAGGTGTCGAGCATGCCGGGGTGGACGTAGAACGGCGGATGCTGGTGCCACATCGGCGTCGCCGAGAAGACCGAGTCGACCCGGACCGGCTCGTCGAGCTCGACGATGTCGTCCGGCGCGATGCCGTAGGCCTCGAACACGCGCCGCTCCAGCGGTCTCGCCGGCGGGTTCTCGAGCGCCCGGTGGAAGAAGACCTTCACGTCGGGGTCCGCCCGCTTCGCCGCATCCCAGCCCCACAGCCGGGAGACGACCTCGGCCATGACGTGGCCGTAGTGGTGGGCGAAGGTGCTCTCCAGCTGGTAGTAGCTGCCCTCGAGATTCCTCGCCGGCCGTCCCCGTCGGAGCCGGTGCCAGCCGTCGCCAGCGGGGTCGAGGAACGGATGCTTCTGCCACTGCGCCAGATGGAAGCGGAACGAGTCGGGCAGGACGGTGTGGCCGGCGTACATCAGCGTGCGCCCGCGCGCGACCACGGGGCCTTCGTAGTGACGCAGGGTGAGCGGCGGATAGTCGTAGTGGGTGGGGAAATCGGTCTCGTGCTCGCCGTGACTGAACACCACCGAGCTCGAGACGAGCTCCCCGCCGGGGTGCTCCTCGACAACCGAGACGCGGACGTCGGGCTCGCGCACCGGGAGGACGTCGACGACCGCCGCCTCGCGCGGCGCCAGCAGGTGACGGCCGCGCTTGGTGACGACGACGTGCGTGTCGGTGGCCTCGGTCAGCGAGACCGAGGCGGCGAGGTCTCGCTGCCGGACCGTGCCGTGGTCGGCGAGCCGGTGCAGCTCGTCGGCGACCTCCGCAGCCCGGGTCGGGCCGTCGGCGACCCCGGCGAGGTCGATGACGATCCGGCCGCCCCCACGCACCGCGCGGTAGGTCGCCTGGATGACGTCTGACGCCGCGTCGGCCGCGCCGTCGAGACAGACCACCGCATCGAGGGCCGGCAGGCGTCGTACGACGTCGGGCAGGGTCGCGACCTCGTCGACGACCGTCACGGTGTCGGAGGCGAGACGCGCGCGCCAGCGATCCGGGAGACCCCCGGCGGAGCGGGCACCCACGACGATCACGGTCCGGCCCGTGCCGGGCGGGAGGGTCGCGCTCGGTCCGATCCCGGTTCGCGCGGTTGCGGCGGCTCGCAGCCGTCGCGCGACGCCGCGCACGTTCGAGACGATGGCGTCTCGTTTCATCGGCCTCCTTCTCGCTCGCTCTTCGCCGTGCCGCTGCCCGGGACCGCTCGGCTTTGCGCTCGCCCCGGCACTTTACCTAGGGCCACGTCGCTGGCAACGCCGGGGCGGAAACGGGCGCTGCCCCGGTCCGACGTGCGGATCCGGGGCAGCGGGGCGAGATCGGGATCAGGCCGACCTGGTGCGGTAGCCCGCGGAGCGCTCGGCCTCGAGCTCGGCGCGCACGACGTCGAGCTCCTGCTCCAGCTCGGCGACCCGGAGGATCGCCTCGGCCGCGCGAGCCTCGGCCTCCTCCAGCTTGGCGCGCACGACGTCGCCGTTGCGCTCGGCCTGGGCGGCGCGACGCGCCTCGTCACCTCGGGCACGAATGGCTGCCGCGGCGCGCTGGTGGGCGGCCGCGAGCGCGGCCTCGAGCTCGCCGACGGTCTTCTCCCGGCGCTCGAGCTCGCCCTTCATATGGTCGGCGAAGGCCTTGTTCTCGGCCGCGCGCTCCTCGGTCATCCGGCGGTAGGCCTGGGCCTGCTCAGCCCGGTCGCGGGCAGCGTCGCGGCGCGAGGCCAGCAGCTCGGCGTGCGTGATCTTGGTCGCCGCGGCGCCCAGGACGACGGCGAGCACGGCAGCGAGGGTCACCAGCAGCCACGAGCCGGTGGCGGCCGCGCCCATCACCGCGAGGGCGGCCACCACGAGCAGCGTCACCGCGACGGTCAGGCGCGTGCTGCGCTGGCGCCGCCGTGTGACAGATGTGGCTGATGGGGAAGTCATACCCCCACGTTAGTCCCGGTCGTCCTTCTCCTCGTGGACCCGACACGCGTGTTCGAGAAGGCGTGCCGCGACGAGGATCACGAGACCAGCCACCCCGGCGACGACGGAGCGTACCAACCGCTCCTGGGCGAGCGGGTCGTTCGAGTAGCCCAGCCAGCTGACGGCGTACCCGAGATAGCCACCGGCCAGGAGCGCGCCGACCAGCGTGCAGGTGCGCGCCAGCACGAGCCGGTTGACCGCCCGGTGCGCCTCCAGGCGCTCACGGCGGACGTGGAGCTGACGCCAGGTGATCCACGCCGTGCCACCGAGGATGGCGGCGATGAGGACGAGCACCAGCGGCTGGGCCCACGTCACCACCGGCGCCACGCCGCGCCAGTGCTCGGCGATCGGGTGGAGGAGCCAGCCGCCGACGAGCCCGACGATGCCCCACACGGTGATCGCGGCGGCCGAGATCGGCCGGAGACCGCGGTTCACAGCGGGTGGTTCACAGGCACGGTCCCGAGCGGTCAGGCCAGCTCGAGGACGAGGTCATCGCGGCGTACGACGCCGTCCTGGCCGGTCTTCTCGAGCAGGTCCGCGATCCGCCCGGCGCCCGGGATCTCCGCCTCCGGCTCGAGGTCGAACCAGGGCTTGAGCACGAAGGCCCGCTGGGCCGCCCGCGGGTGGGGCAGGGTGAGCGTCTCGTCGTCGTTCACGCGGTCACCGACGACGATCACGTCGACGTCGAGGGTGCGCGGCGCGTTGACGATGTCGGTCCGCTCCCGCTCGAACGCGTCCTCGACCGCGAGCGCGCGCTCCAGCAGCCGCTGAGCGGTGAGGGTGGTGTCGAGCAGCACGACGGCGTTGAGGAACGGGCCGGCATCCTCCGGCGAGTCGACCGGCCGCGTCTCGTAGACCGGTGAGACGCCGGTGACCCACACGTCGGGAGTGTCGGCGATCGCGTTGATCGCGCCCTGGAGCGTCGCGAAGCGCTCACCGAGGTTGGAGCCCAGGGAGAGGACCGCCCGACGGATCGGCCGCATCTCGCCGGTGAGCGTGTCGGCGTCGATGATGTTCGGGTTCGGGACCTCAGTCACGAGTTCTGCCTCCGGATCGTCAGCGCGACGTCCGAGAACGTCGCGTCGATGGGCGCGTCCGGCTTGTGGACCGTGACGCGCACCCATTCAACACGCCGCTCCAAGAGACAGACATCGGCGATCCGCTGGGCAAGCGTCTCGATCAGGTCGACCGGATCACGCTCCACGCTGGCCTTGACCTTCGCGACGAGACTTCCGTAGTCGACCGTGTCGCGCAAGTCGTCGGACGCCGCGGCAGGGGCGGTGTCGACCGCCAGCACCAGGTCGATCACGAAGATCTGCCCCTCGCGACGCTCGAACTCGAAGACACCGTGATATGCGTAGCACTCGATCCCGGTGATGGCGAGCTCGTCGGTCACTGAGGCCCTTTCTCGTCGCTCGTCGGGTTCGTCCCTCCACCCGTCTCCTGGCGCGTCCGTCCGCTCGCGAACCGCTCGACGACGGCGAGCGCGTCGCGGGTGGCACAGACATCGTGGACGCGTGTGCACCATACGCGATGCTGGGCGAGAAGGACGTTGAGGGCCGCGTGGGCGTACTCCCGCTCGCCGACCGACCGTGGGGTGCCGTCCGCGTCGGCGAGGAGACGGCCGAGGAACGCCTTGCGGCTCGCCCCGACCAGCACCGGGTGGCCCATCGCCATGATCTCGTCCAGCCCAGCCAGGAGCGCCCAGTTGTCGTCGGCCGTCTTGGAGAACCCCAGCCCGGGGTCGAGCACCAACCGGTCGGGGGCGATGCCCGCGGCCAGAGCCGCGTCGATCCGGCGCTGGAGCTCGTCGCGGACCGTGGGCACCACGCCGCCGGCGTACGTCAGGAAATCGCGACCCTGCATCTCGGAGCCATGGGCACGCCAGTGCATCGCGACGAAGACCGCCCCGCTCTCAGCGGTGACGTCGAGGATGCGTGGATCGGCGAGGCCGCCGGAGACGTCGTTGACGATCGCAGCACCGGCCTTCACGGCGGCCTCGGCCACCTCCGACCGCATCGTGTCGACCGAGACCACGGCGCCCTCCGCGGCGAGTTCCTCGATCACGGGCACCACCCGGGCGAGCTCGTCGGCGACCAGCGGCCGCGTCGCGCCCGGACGCGTGGACTCGCCGCCGATGTCGAGGATGTCGGCGCCATCGGCCAGCAGCGCGCGCCCGTGGGCAACCGCGTCGTCGGTCGCGAGGAAGCGACCGCCGTCGGAGAACGAGTCGGGCGTGACGTTGACGATTCCCATCACGCGCGGTCGCCCGATCTCAGCAAACAGCGACACCGTGGTCATGATCTCGAACCTATCGGTCGGACGACGCCGTCCGCGTGGGCCGGACCGTCAGACGGGAGAGCTGAACGCAGACGTACGCCGGCGGCACGATGCCCACGGCGGCCCGCCCCGAGCACGAGCCGGAGCCCCGGGGGCCGGGGCCAGGGCCAGGCCCGCCCGTCGGGGCAGCGCGCCCGCCCAAGTGTCACCGTGATAGTTGGCGGTTCGGGAGACAGTTCGGAACTATCACCGACGGCCCAAAGTGTCACGGTGACACTTTGGGCCGATGGATGACACGAACCCGACCCGCGCCTACCGCGTGCCGCCGCGGATGAGCGCCATCGCCTCGGCGCGGGTCGTGGCGTTGGAGCGCATGGTGCCGCGCACGGCCGAGGTGATGGTGCGCGCGCCGGCCTTGCGAACGCCGCGCATGGTCATGCAGAGGTGTTCGGCCTCGATCACGACGATCACCCCGCGGGCCTCGAGGATCTCCATGAGCGCATCTGCGACCTGGGTCGTCAACCGCTCCTGGACCTGCGGTCGCTTGGCATAGACGTCGACCAGCCGGGCGAGCTTGGACAGACCGGTGATCTTGCCGGTCGCTGCCGGGATGTAGCCGACGTGGGCCACCCCGGTGAACGGCACCAGGTGGTGCTCGCACATCGACCACAGCTCGATGTCGCGGACGAGCACCATCTCGTCGTGGCCGAGGTCGAAGGTCGTCGTGAGGACGTCCTCGGGCTGCTGACGCAGGCCGATGGTCAGCTCGGCATAGGCACGCGCGACGCGCGCCGGGGTGTCCAGGAGTCCTTCGCGGTCGGGATCCTCACCGATCGCATAGAGCAGCTCTCGGACGGCCGCCTCGGCGCGCTCCTGGTCGAAGGCCGGCACGTCGGCCGGCGCGCGCTCGGGCACGTGGACGGGCCCGACCTCGTCGGCGGTCTGCGCGATGTCGGTGTCGATCTCGGTCTCCGGACGTGTCTGCGGGGTCTGGGTCGTGTCGTCGCTCGTGCGGGAGGTCACGGCGCGCTCACGCACCCGGGTGCGGCGGGGTGGGAGGTGCGGACGGACCGGGCGAGCCCGGAGCACCGGCGACCCCGGGGTCGTGGACGTCGCCACCCGAGCCCGGCGGCGTCAGGATGCCGCCACCGTTCTGGCCGTTCTGGCCGTTGGTGGGTGCCTTCGAGGCCGCCTTGTCGCGGTCGATGATCCACTGCGGGATCTCGACCGCCGGGCGGTCGGAGGGCCGGCGGGTCTCGGAGCCGGTCCATGCGGGCCGCTGCGGACGACGGTGCAGCGGCTCGAAGATCTTGGCGATCTCCTCCTTGCTGAGCGTCTCCTTCTCCACCAGCGCGAGAACCAGCGAGTCGAGCACGTCGCGGTTCTCCTCGAGGATGTCGAACGCCTCCTGGTGGGCGTTGGCGAGGAGCTTCTTGGTCTCCTCGTCGACGATCGCGGCGACGTCCTCGGAGTAGTTGCGGGAGTGGCCGAGGTCGCGGCCCAGGAAGGGCTCGGAGTTGGACTCGCCCAGCTTGATGGCACCGAGCTTCTCGGTCATGCCGAACTGCGTGACCATCGCCCGGGCCAGGTTGGTCGCCTTCTCGATGTCGTTGCCGGCGCCCGTCGTCGGGTCGTGGAAGACCATCTCCTCCGCGGCCCGGCCGCCGAGCATGTAGGCGAGCTTGTCGAGCAGCTCGGAGCGAGCCTGGGAGTACTTGTCCTCGTCGGGCATCACCATGGTGTAACCCAGGGCGCGCCCGCGCGGGAGGATCGTGATCTTGTGGACCGGGTCGTTGTGCGGCAGCGCGGCGGCGACGAGGGCGTGGCCACCCTCGTGGTAGGCCGTGATGAGCTTCTCCTTCTCGCTCATCAGGCGGGTGCGCTTCTGCGGACCGGCGATCACGCGGTCGATGGCCTCGTCGAGGTTCCGGTTGGTGATCAGCTTCTCGTTGCTGCGCGCGGTGAGCAGCGCGGCCTCGTTGAGCACGTTCGCCAGGTCGGCGCCGGAGAAGCCGGGCGTACGCCGGGCGACGTTCATCAGATCGATGTCGGCGGCCAGCGGCTTGCCCCGTGAGTGGACCTGCAGGATGTGGAGCCGCCCGGTGAGGTCGGGCGCGTCCACCTGGATCTGGCGGTCGAAGCGGCCGGGGCGAAGCAGCGCCGGGTCGAGGACGTCGGGTCGGTTGGTCGCGGCGATGAGGATGACGCCACCGCGGACGTCGAAGCCGTCCATCTCCACGAGCAGCTGGTTCAGCGTCTGCTCACGCTCGTCGTGGCCGCCGCCCATGCCGGCGCCGCGGTGGCGGCCGACGGCGTCGATCTCGTCGATGAAGACGATCGCGGGCGCGTTCTCCTTGGCCTGCTCGAACAGGTCACGAACGCGGGAGGCACCCACGCCGACGAACATCTCGACGAAGTCGGAGCCGGAGATGGAGTAGAACGGCACACCCGCCTCACCGGCGACGGCGCGCGCGAGGAGGGTCTTGCCGGTGCCCGGCTGGCCGTAGAGCAGCACGCCCTTGGGGATCTTCGCACCGACGGCCTGGAACTTCGCCGGCTCCTGGAGGAACTCCTTGATCTCCTGGAGCTCCTCGACCGCCTCGTCGACGCCCGCGACGTCGGCGAACGTCGTCTTCGGCATGTCCTTCGAGATCAGCTTCGCCTTCGACTTGGCGAACTGCATCACGCCGCGTCCGCCGCCGCCCTGGACGGAGTTCATCAGGAAGAGGAAGAGCACGATGATCAGCACGAACGGCAGCAGGAAGCTGATGATCGAGCCCAGCACGGAGGGCTGCGCCTTGTCGGAGTTGATCTTGGTCGGGTCGGCGACGTGCTGGCGCGCCATCTTGATCAGGGTCTCCTGATCACCGTCCACCCAGTGGGTGTTGACCTTCTTCTCGGCGCCCTTGACCTCGACGGTCGCCTTGATCTGCTGGTCACCGTCGACGAACGTGATCTCCTTGACCTCGTTCTTCTGCAGGTACTGCACCAGCTGGCCGGTGGAGATCTCTTCTCCACCCCCATGCGGGGCGAGGTACTGCAGACCGAGGAGCACGGCGATGACCGCGAGGACGATCCACAGCCATGGACCCTTGACAATGCGCTTCACAGGCTTCTTCCGACCATCTACTGAAGGGGACTGACGACGGTACAACGTCTCAGCAACGCCTATTGTCCCAGGACGTACCCAATCTCACGAGAACAGGCGCACTCCCCGGACGGTCCGGACCCTCAGGAGTAGACGTGCGGCGCGAGGGTGCCGATGTCGCGCAGGTTGCGGTAGGACTCGTTGTAGTCCAGCCCGTAGCCCACCACGAACTCATCGGGGATGTCCCAGCCGACGTACTTCACCTCGACCGGCATCTGCTGCGCGTCGGGCTTGCGCAGCAGCGTCGCGATCTCGACGCTCGCCGGTCCCCGCGAGCAGAGGTTGGAGGTCAGCCACGACAGCGTGAGACCGGTGTCGATGATCTCGTCGACCACGAGGACGTGCTTGCCGCTGACATCGGTGTCGAGGTCCTTGAGGATCCGCACGACACCGCTGGACTTGGTGCCGGAGCCGTAGGAGGTCACCGCCATCCAGTCCATCTCGACGTGGCGGTTGAACGCCCGGGCGAGGTCGGCCATGACCATGACGGCGCCCTTGAGGATGCCGACGATCAGCAGGTTCTTGCCCTCATAGTCCTGCTCGATGCGCTGGGCGAGCTCGCGCACCTTCTCGTGGATCTGTTCCTCGGTGAAGAGGACCTTGACCAAGTCGTCCTGGACGTGCGCCGAATCCATGCCGTCACCCTAACCGTGCGGGCCGGTCGGCGCCGCCTCGAGGTGGATCATCTGGTCCCGGCGGCGCGCGCGCCGGTGGCCCGGCAGGTCGATCCAGCGCTGGCCGCGCCACGCCGTGACGAGGGCGTCGAGCGCCAGCACGTGCTCCCGGAACAGCTCGGCGGCCGGGCAACCGGCGGCCAACGCGGCCAGGCGCAGCACCCGGCGGCGTACGGCGGACGGCAGGGACGCCAGCTCGGCGACCGGCAGCGTGGCGGCGCCGTACGCGCCGGTCAGGCGGTGGTACGTCGACGACGCGACGTCGTCGAGGAACTCCATGTCCTCCCGGAGCTGGTCGGCGGTGCGGGCGAGGGTGGCGGCGACCCCCGGCCCGAGGTCCTCCTCCAGCAGCGGCATGACCCGGTGGCGGATGCGGGCGCGGGTGTAGGAGAAGTCGCTGTTGTGGGGGTCGGTCCAGAACTCGATGCCCTCGACCCGGCAGGCGGTCTCGGTGTCGGTGCGAGAGACGTCGAGGAGCGGCCGGCGGTAGCGGTCGAAGCCGCGCCTCATGCCGGCCAGGCTCCTCCCGCCCGAGCCACGGGTGAGGCCGAGGAGCACGGTCTCGGCCTGGTCGTCCCGGGTGTGGCCGAGCAGGACCACCGGGGCGTCGACGCGCTCGGCGACCTGGTCGAGCACCGCGTACCGCGCCTGCCGCGCCGCCGCCTCGGGCCCGAGCCCGCCACCCTCGACCTTCACCCGGACCCCGACGGTCTCGTCGACGCCGAGGGCGGCCATCTGCTGCACGACATGCTGGGCGTGGACGTCGCTGCCCTCCTGCAGTCCATGGTCGACCGTCGCACCGACGATCCGCAGCCCGAGCTTGTGCCCCTCGAAGACCGCCGCCGAGAGCAACGCGAGGCTGTCCGCTCCCCCGCTGCAGGCCACCACGACGTTCGTCCCCGGCCGCGGACCGGGCGCTGGCCGTTCGGGGAGCTCGCCGAGGGCGGCCCGCACGGGGCGGCGTACGGCGGCGACGGCGGGATGGAGACCCACGTCAGAGGACGCGCTTGACCCAGGCGTGCGGGTCGCCGATCTCCGCCTTGGAGGGCAGGTTGTCGGCCCCGGCGAAGACGGCGTTGAACTCGGCCATCCCGACCTTGTCGACGACCGCGCGGACGAAGGTGGCGCCGTCGCGGTACTGCGCCATCTTGGCGTCGAGGCCCATGAGCCGGCGCAGGATCCGGTCGAGCGCGCCGACACCCTTGCGGCGCTCGTTGAACTTCGCCCGGATCGTCGCGACCGACGGGATGACCGCCGGCCCGACACCGTCCATCACGACGTCGGCGTGGCCCTCGAGGAGCGACATGACCCCGGTGACGCGATCGAGGATCTCGCGCTGCTCCGGGCTCGTCACCGCGCTGAGCAGGTCACCCTCGCCCTTGACCGCGTCGACGAGGCGCTGGACCCCGTCCTCGAGCAGACTGGTGAGATCCATCGTGGCGGCGAGATCGGTCATCTGGGCGAGCAGGTGGTCGCGCATCCACGGGCTGGCGGTGAACTGCACACGGTGGGTCTCCTCGTGGAGGCAGACCCAGAGCCGGAAGTCGGTCGGGTCCACGTCGAGCTCGCGCTCCACGTGCACGACGTTGGGGGCGACCAGCAGCAGGCGGCCGCTCGGGTCGAAGAACGGGTCGAACTGGCCGAGCACCTTCGTCGAGAGGAAGCCGAGCAGGCCGCCCACCTCGACACCGGTCACCCGCGACCCGATCGCCTTGGCGAAGGTGCCGGGCTCGCGCTTCTTCGTCAGCCGCTCGACGACCGGCGAGAGGACGGCGGCGAAGGCGTCGGCGTTGGCCTGGATCCAGCCGCGCCGGTCGACGACGAGCACCGGGGCGGTGTCGGCCGGCGCGTCCAGGCCGGTGAACTCCTTGACGTAGCCGGTCGCGGTCGCGGCATCCGTCCGCAGCTCCGCCACCACGGCGGCCGCCTCGTCGCGGCCGGTCTGCGGGCCGTCACCGGCGATCTTCGCCCCGAGGCGTACGGCGAGGTCCCAGTCCACCATCGACGCCGCCAGGCCGTCACCGCGGTGCTTGCTCTCAGGACTCATGCGGCCCCCTCCGTCAGGAGAACGACAGAATACGGACGCGGCCGCATGAGATGCTCGATGGTCGCTCGCTGGCGCTCGCTCATGCCGCGACGTTAGCCGACCCGGCCTGACGGGAGCGCCACCCGCCGGGTCAGGAGCAGGCGCAGGTGGCGAGCGCCGCGAGCGCGTCGTCGAGCGCGGCCCGCGCGTCGAGCGTGTCGGTGGGCGCGATCCGGTCGGCCATGACGACCACGACCATCGGGGTGCCGCGCTGGTCGGTCACCAGACCAGCGAGGGCACTGACGCCGGTGAGCGTCCCGGTCTTCGCCCGGACGAGGCCGCGCCCATGTGTCGCGTCGCCCTCGAACCGGTCGGCGAGCGAGCCGCTGAACCCTGCGACGGGCAGCCCGGACAGCACCGCGCTCAGCTCCGGGTGGTGCGACGAGGCGGCGAGCTGGAGGACGCCGGTGAGCGCGGCGGGGGTCAGCCGGTCCTCACGGGAGAGCCCGCTGCCGTCGTACATGGTGAGGCCGGAGGCGTCGACGCCGAGGCCGGTCAGCGTCCGCTCCACCGCGCGGACGCCCCCGGCGAACGAGGCGTCCCCGGCCTTCTCGCCGACGTGGCGCAGCAGGATCTCCGCGGCCTCGTTGTCGCTGAGCTGAAGGGTGTGCTCGACGATCTCGGCGACCGTACGGCCCTCGACGCTCGCGATCTCGTCACCCCGCGTCGCCCCCTTGGCCGGCGTGCCGGCCACGGTGACGCCGGCCTTGCGGAGATCGGCCGCGAACGCACGCGCCGCCTCGTCCGCCGGGCGCAGCTCACGACCGTCGTCGGCGGTGCCGAGCTGGCCGTCCGGACCGGGGGTGTGGGCCTCGTCCACGGTCAGCGCGCTGATGGGCGCGACGACCTCCTCCGGGATGTAGGTCTGCGGCCAGTGCGGGTCGATCGAGGGACCGACGAAGAGGCCGGCGTCGTACGCCAGCCGGACGCGCGAGACCCCGGCCTTCCGCAGCGCGGTCGCGGTGTGCGCGGCGAGCTCGTCGAGGTCGTCGCTGGAGAGCAGCGGGTCCCCACCGCCGACGAGGGTGATCCGCCCCCCGGCCCGGGTGACGGTCGTGGTGAAGCGGTGCTGAGCACCGAGACTCGACAGCGCAGCCGTCGTGGTGAGCAGCTTCGTGACCGACGCCGGGGTCGCAGCCCCGCTCCCCTTCGCCAGCACCGGCGCGCCGGAGAGCGGCGAGACCTCGGCCAGCACATGACGCCCGAGGGCGGCGTCGCCCAGCAGGCCCGCCAGGGCCCGGCGTACGGCGGCCGGCTTCAGCCTCCCCGTCGTCGCCGGCGCCGCGACCTGCCCGGTCGCCGCGGTGACCGGGCGCATGGACAGCGCCGGCATCGGCGGTGTCGCAGGCTTGTCGGTGCCGAGCCAGCGGCCCGCCCACCCGAGCGCGTACGCCGCACCGCCCGCCGCCACCACCAGGACCACGAAGATCGTGAGCAGCACGAACGGCCACCGTCGGCGGGGCTTGCGTCGGGTCACCGTTATCCTCCTCGATACGTGGGCAGCCGCCATTGTGGTGGACACTGGCCCGCAGATCACACTGACGGGCGGTGCGGTGCCGCCCTCCCGATGTTTCCCGCGGAGGCTTGAAGTGGTGCTGGAGTTCGACGTCCTGGTGGAGATCCCGAAGGGGTCGCGCAACAAGTACGAGGTCGACCACGAGACCGGCAAGCTCCGTCTCGACCGCACGCTCTTCACCTCGATGGCCTACCCGGCGGACTACGGCTACATCGAGGACACCCTCGGCCAGGACGGCGACCCGCTCGACGCGCTCGTGATCCTGCCCTACCCCGTCTTCCCCGGCTGCCTGATCAAGTGCCGGCCGATCGGGATGTACCGCATGGTCGACGAGAAGGGCGGCGACGACAAGGTCCTCTGCGTCCCCGTCGACCCGCGCTTCGACGCCTTCCAGGACATCGAGGACGTCTCCAACTGGGACCTCGACGAGATCAAGCACTTCTTCGAGCGCTACAAGGACCTCGAGCCCGGCAAGGAGGTCCAGGGCTCCGACTGGGCCGACAAGTCCGCCGCCATCGCCGAGATCGAGGCCTCCATCGAGCGCTGGAAGGCCTCCGAGCACTGAGTCTCTCGCCAGGGGCCGTCCCACGTCGTGGGGCGGCCCCTGTGCCATTTCCCCACCAGGCCGCCGCGGTGCGGGGCCCGGAGCGCTGAACCTCCCCTGGGCCGCCTCGCGGCGCCATGGCGGGAGATTGCCCGCGCCCGGGCGCGGCGGTCAGCCCGCGCCCAGCAGGTCCCGCGCCCGGAGCAGCTCCTCGGGGATGGCGAAGGCGTCGACGAGCGCGCGGGCGTGCGGCCGGACCCGCCGGCAGAGCCGGTTGACCTCCGCGGTGATGGCCTTGGATCGCTGGACCGAGAGCCGGCCGTGCTCGATGAACCACGCCCGGTCCGCCTCGATGGTGGACAGCGCATGCAGGTCACAGAGCAGCTCGAGGACGTCGCGCTCGGCCCCGTCCGGCAGCGACCGGACCTTCTCGACGAACGCTTCGAGGACGAGCCGCTCGACGTGCGCGCGGGCGGTGGCGATGACGTGGTCCTGGACGCGGGAGAAGACACTGCCCGGGTTGAGACCCTTGTCGACGCCTCTCTTGAGCCGGCGGGCGGCGCCGGCGAGCATGTGCTCCTCGCGGAAGCGGAGCATCGCCAGGTGGTAGTCCGCCTCCCGGATGTCCGGCTCGTCCTCGCCGGCGGTCGGGATCGCGTCGCGGACCCGCTCGAGCAGCGTGTGCACGGAGGTCTTCTCGAGGATCGTCTCGACGGCGGTCTCCCCGATGAAACGAATGATGTCGAGCTGGTCCATCTCCTCGAACTCGCCGGCGTAGTCGGTGAGGAGGCCCTTGGCCACCAGCTGGAGGAGCACCGTGTTGTCGCCCTCGAAGGTCGTGAACACGTCGGTGTCCGCCTTGAGCGCGGCGAACCGGTTGGCGGCCATGAACCCGGCGCCACCGCAGGCCTCACGGCACTCCTGGATCGCGCGGGTCGCGTGCCAGGTCCCGAGCGCCTTGGTGCCGGCGGCTCGCGACTCCAGCTGGCGCCGGCTCTTCTCGTCGGTCACCGCACCGCTGAACACCTGGTGCAGGTCATGGCGCACGACCTGTTGCGCGAGATGGAGCGCATAGGTTCGGGCGAGCAGCGGCAGCAGACGACGCTGGTGCTGGCCGTAGTCGAGGAGCAGCTCCTCCTCGGTGTCGCTGGTGGCCTCGAACTGCCGCCGCCGGAGCGCGTAGCGGATCGCGATGGTGAGCGCGACCTCGGATGCGGCGATCGCGGCGCCGCCCACGCTGACCCGGCCCTGCACGAGCGTCCCGAGCATGGTGAAGAAGCGCCGGCTGGGATTCTCGATGTCGCTGACGTACTCGCCCTCGGGCGTCACGTCGGCGAACCGGTTGAGCAACGCGGTCCTCGGCACCCGCACGTCGTCGAACCACAGCCGACCGTTGTCGACGCCGTTGAGGCCCATCTTGGGCCCGTCGTCAGCGATGCGTACGCCGGCGGCCGGCAGCCCCTCGACCCGGATCGGCACGAGGAAGGCGTGCACGCCCCGCTCCTCGCCGCCGACGACCAGCTGGGCGAACACGACCGCGAGCTCCCCGTGGGCGGCGGCGTTCCCGATGTAGTCCTTGAAGGCGTCCGCGGCGCCGGTGCGGATCACGAACTCCTGCGTCGCGGCGTCGTAGGTCGCCACCGTACCGAGCGCGGCGACGTTGGAGCCGTGGCCGTGCTCGGTCATCGCGAAGCAGCCGAGCAGCCGGCCCGCGACCACGTCGGCGAGATAGGTCTCATGGTGGGGCGCCGTGCCGAGCTGCAGGATCGCCCCGCCGAAGAGACCGAACTGCACGCCGCTCTTCACGAGGACCGACAGGTCGCCGTACGCCAGCGCCTCGAAGGCCGCGATCGACGCACCCACGTCGCCGGCGCCGCCGTACTCCGTCGGGAAGCCGAGCCCGGTGAGGCCCGTCCGGGCCATCTCGAGAAGCGTCTCGCGCACGCGCTCGCGGTAGCCCTCCCTGGGCAGCTCCTCGACCTCGTCGAGGAGTGGCGCGTGGTCGGCGACCGCGGCGCGGACCTTGGCCCTCACCTCCGCGTAGTCACCGTCGAGAAGAGCCGTCAGCCGTGCCACGTCGATGTCGGTCACGGCGCCAGCCTAGGGTTTCCCGGCCGTCGAGCGGGTGCCATCAGCGGCCTCGCCGGTCACGGACGGGCGTAGAAGTTCGGCGCCTCCCAGGCGTACATCGAGATCTCCCGCACGGGTACGCCGGTCCGCGGCGCCTCGATCATCTGCCCGTCGCCGACGTAGAGCGCCACGTGGTGGATGGAGCTCGGGCTGTTCGAGGTCCCCCAGAAGAGCAGGTCGCCCGGGCGAAGGTCGGCGGGCGAGATCGGCGTCGACTCCTCGTACTGCGCCACCGAGTAGTGGGGCAGCGCGATGCCGCCGGCCTCCCACGCCCGCATCGTCAGACCGGAGCAGTCCCACGAGTCCGGGCCTGCGGCGCCCCAGACGTAGGGCTCACCGATCTGCTGTCGTGCGAAGGCGATCGCCGCGCCCACGCCGCCCGAGGGGGCCGGGGCCGACGCCGGCGGTGTCGGCGCCGGGGCACCGGCGTCGTCAGCAGGCGGGGCCGCAGGAGCCTGACCCGACGACGATGCGGCGTCGCCGGCGTCGTGGTCCGGCGCGGTCGTGTGATGCTGCTGCCCCGCCTGCTGGCCCGACTGCTGAGCCGACTTCTGGCCCGATTTCTGGCCCGACTTCTGGGCAGCCTCATGGGCCGCCTTCTGCGCGGCGGCCTGCGCCGCCGCGGCCGCCGCTGCCTCGGCCTTCTCCTGGCGCTGCTCCTCGAGCGCGTCCTGGCGCCGGGTGGCGAGCGCGACGCTGATGTGCTGGAGGTGGGCGAGCTGGCGGAGCAACCGGGTCCTCTCGGCCGCCACCGACCGGGCCTGGGCCGCGGCGGCGTTCGCCGCCTGCCGAGCGGCCTCCCGTTTCGACCGCGCGGTCCTCTCCGCGGCGACGGCCTTCTTCTCCGCGGCGCTCGCCTGGTCCTCGGCGACGTCGGCGAGTGTCTTCGAGGCCTGGTAGCGCTGGAACTTCGCGTCGAGGGCGCTCTGCGCCGACGCGACGGTCGAGCTGCGCCGCTGCACCTCGTCGATCCCGCCCGGCTGGACGAGGCCGGCGACCGCCGAGAGCCCCTGCCCGGAGGAGTAGCCCGAGACCAGGCTGCCGGCGTACGCCTGGCGCTGCTTCTCGAGGTCGGCGGTCGCAGAGCGCTGGACGCGTCGAGCGGCGCGGGCCTCGGCCCGGGCGCGCTCGGCCCGCCAGCGCGCCCCGTTGTAGGCCTCGGCCGCCTGCTCCGCGGCGATGCTCGCGGTTTCGAGTCGCGCCTGGGCGGCGGCCATCGCGCGACGTACGCCGGCGACATCGGTGGCCTTGTCGGCCACGGCCCTCCGGGCATTGTCGACGTCCTTCTTCGACGGGACCGTGCCGTGGTCGCCCGGGTCCTCAGCGTGCGCGAGGTCGGTGGCGGTGAGCCCGGAGAGCAGGCTGACGGCGAGCAGGACGGCCGGGACAGAGGAGCGCACGGGACCCGACGCTAGAGCGCATCAGTCACAGAAAGCAACAAAAAGCGCAGATTTCACATCTGTCACCGGCGTGTCGCGTTGACAATCACATCGATGTAATTTTGGTCGGGCACGTCGGTTCAGGCGTGCTCGCGCACGGCCTCCGCCTCGCGTGCCTGGATCTGCTGGGACTCCGCGGTGAGGTCGCGCACGCCCTTGCGTTCGAAGCGCTGCCCCGCCGCGAGCCCGGCGACATAGAAGGAGACCAGCGCGATCATCATGCCGCCGACGTCGTCGGCGATGTTGTGCCAGCCGAAGTAGAGCGTCGCGACCGCCGTGAACCCGCAGTTCACCCAGAAGAAGATCCGGGCGAAGCGACTCTTCACGGTGTACTGCACCATCAGCGCCGTCAGCATCGTGATGCCGACATGCAGGCTGGCGAAGCCGCCCACCGACTGCACCGAGTCGAAGACGTGGCCCCACAGCACCTTCTGCCGACCGTTGACCAGGGCATCCATCAACTGGCGCGCCGGGGTGTCCGGCTGGTCGGCGTAGCGGTAGGAGTAGGCGAGCCCCGGGCCGAGGGTGGGCAGGCAGTAGTAGGAGATCGTGCCGAGCGTCCAGGCGATGCACTGCGCGCCCACGAACCAGTAGCCGTAGGCGAGGTTGCGCGACCAGACGATCCAGATCGTCACCGCGATCGGCACGAGCGGCAGGAACCACATGTAGACGTAGGAGAGGAAGTAGGCCCCGACGCCGGTGCCGAAGATGTGCTCGAGCAGCATCACCGGGTGGTGGCCGAAGAGCACGGCGCTGTCGATGAGGTCGAGCTCGTGGTCGTACTTGGTGTGGATGAGGAACGGCAGGAACGACTTCAGGTTCCGGTAGCCGACGTAGACGATGTAGAAGCAGATCACACCGAGCGCCACGAGCGTCAGCCGCTCCTTGGACCAGTGGCTGCGCACCCGGCCCATGAAGAGCGCCGGCATCAGCCGCGGGTTCCCCTTCGAGAGCCACAGCGTGCGAGGCACGAGATCGACCAGGATCGCCAGGCCGAGGAGCAGGGGAAGGCGCAGCCAGGAGGGGCCGAGGAAGCTGCCGTCGGGATCGATGAGGTGGTGACCGGAGACCAGCGACAGGATGATCGCCATCCCCCCGACCAGCACCGCGGTCCCGATCACGAGGATCTGGGCGCGGCGATACATGGCGGTCATCTTAGGGAGACGTTCACCGGCCGGTCACATTGGTCTGGTCGTACGGCGTCGAGCGCGCCACCTGCAGCGTGCGCTGCAGCGAGAACGGCGCGGCCTGGTCGATGAGCCAGGGTCGGCCGAACCAGAGATAGCCGTCGACGTACGCCGCCGCCTGCCGGCGCTGCTCGTCGCTGAGCCCGAGCCCGTCGACGTCGGTGTCCCAGGTCGGGGCGTGGCCGAGGGTGTCGCACCGCTCCTCGCCGCTGCTCCCACAGGTCTCCGCGTTGTCGAAGTCGCCGCGCGGGTGCTTGGCGTAGTACTCCGGATAGGTGAACGCCCGCCCGTTGTCCGCGGTGTCGATCACGAAGTGCTTGCCGGCGTATCCGGCCCGGTCGAGCGCCGCGACCAGGTCGGCGCCGTACGACACGTTCATCGGGACCGAGGAGTAGTGGGTGGCGCCCAGGGCGAAGCCGCGGGCGTACTCGACCCCACTGGCCTCCAGCACCGCGAGGGCCTTGTCGGGCGAGAGCCAGTCCGCGTCGCCGGCGTCGAGGTAGACCGCCGTCCGGGGCAGCGCCGAGAACCGCTTCGCGGCGTAGGCGACGAGCGCCTGGCGTACGCCGGGATCGGCCGTGGCCATGGCGCCGCGCTGCATCGGCGGGGCGGTGAGGGCCAGGTCGGGCTCGAGGACGATCGCCACCCGCGCATCGCCGATCGCGTCGGCGGCGGCGTCGACGGCGTTCCGGTAGTCCGCCTGCTCCGCACCGGTCAGCGGGCGGTTGCGGCGCCCCTCGCCGCGGGGCCAGAGCCGGAACCAGGCGAACTGGACCAGCGTGTCGGGATCACCGGCCTGCTCCTGCGCGATCTCGCTGCGGATCTTGGCGCCGAGCTCGCCGACACCGATCCCGGAGTGGAGCCAGCGCACCCGCGGCTGCAACGCGACCTTCGCGAGCAGCGCCTTGTCAGCGCCGCGCGCCCGGGCGTACGCCGGCCAGACGCCGTCCGAGCTGCCGGTGTAGACGCCCCACGGGCCGCCCACCAGCGGGTTGCTCGGGTTGGGCAGCGCGGGCGGCCGGTCGACCTTCGGCTTGGGGCGCGGCTTCGGCAGCAGCGTCGGGTCGGGCGCGGCGATCGTGACGCCGCCCGGCCCCGGCGCGACCATCGCCTCGGCGGGGCCCGAGGGAACCATCGGAGCCGCCAGCCCCACGGCACAGATGAGAGCAGGAAGCGCGCGAAGCATCCGCACATGATGCCCGGCGCTGGTCTGGTCCAGCGAAATGGGGTGGTCCGGGGCTTGAGGTCAGTAGCCCTTCTGCCCGCGCCAGTAGGCCTTCTGTACGGCGTTGCCGTAGGTGCGGTAGACCGTGCTCCACCACGTCTTCGAGGCCTTCCGGTTGGCCGCCGGGGAGGCCTGGAGGCTCCGCGGCAGGACGACCTGGCAGCCTCGGCCCCGGCAATGCATCAACTGCTCGGCGACCTCCCGCAGGGTGGCCTTCACCCGAGCGTACGACGCCTTGTCGGCCACGTTGTCCATCTCAAGGGGGTCCCGGGCCTCGTCGTACAGCTCCTCGCTGCCGTCCGCGAAGCGGACGTAGGTGTAGCGCGAGGTCTTGACGCCCTGCCCCATGACGCCCGCGCCGCCCGCATGCCGGTGCTTCATGTAGGAGGCCGGGTGCTTGATGAGCGGGAAGTCGGCATCGTGGTGCGCCGCCGAGCCCGGGCCCGGCATCGACCAGCCCTCCTCGTAGGCGACCCCCTTGCGCCAGCCGCGGTCACCGTGCAGGAGCACGTGGCGGAAGGAGACGCCGTCGGCCTTCCGCGGCGGGGACGCGCCGGCGAAGTCGAGCAACGTGGCGGTGAGGTCGACGACGTTGACCGGGTCGAAGCGGTTCGCCCGCTGGCGCATCCCGGGACCGGTGATGAGGAGCGGAACCCGGATGACGGGGTTGTACTCGAGGATCTTCCCGGCCGGTCGGTGGTGCTCGCCCTGGAAGTAGCCGTTGTCGGACCAGAAGACGATGACGGTGTTGGCATACTCCCCCGTCGCCTTGAGCCGGGCGATCACGCGGCCGATCTGCGCATCGGTGGCGAGGAGCGACTCCGCGCGCTGGCGCGCGGTCGCGCGCACGGCCTTGAGCATCGGCCTGCTGAGCGCCGGGAGCTTGCCCCATCTGCGCGGCTTGTCCCGGACGTCGGCCGCGGTGTCGCGTCCGTCGCCGTTCGCGTCCGCCTCGGTCTTGCCGCCGGGCAGGACGCCGGGCGCTCTCGTGATCACCTTGTCGAAGCGGCCCCAGGTCCATTTCGGCGAGGCGGTCGACACGAGCCCCTGTAGGTGGGCGCGCGCGTCCCGCCGCTTCTCGGCCGCGTTGCCGCTGCCGTGGTGGGGGGCCGGGAAGTTCGCGGAGATGAAGAACGGGTGCGACGACTTGTGGAAGGTGTTGATCATGCGGACCGCGTCGTCGCCCACGACCTTGGAGGAGTAGACGCCCCGGCGGCTGACCGGGTTGCCGTTGTCCGACTCGGCCACGTCGAAGAAGTGGTAGGTGCCGCCGTGGACCGCGGCGCCGGTGCGGAGGTTGCGGGTGCTCTTCGTGGCGTCCAAGAAGCCGTTCCAGATGTCCCAGCCGTCCGGGATCTTGTAGGCCGAGGAGTATTTCGCCCGAGTCGTGACCCAGGTGCGGACGAGCTTGGTGCGACCGTCGACGGTCTTCGCGCGCAGCCGCCAGCCACCGCTGGACTTCATGTCGCCGTAGCCGTTGAGGTACTTCCCGGTGAGGCCGGTCCGGTAGCCGACCTTGCGCAGCGACGTCGCGATGGTCGAGGAGTCGTCGAACGCGCTGTAGGCGTACGGCGCCTTGACGGTCCACACATGGTGGTTGTGCGGGAGCTGGCCGGAGAAGAACGACGCGCGAGCGGGGCAGCAGAGCGGGTAGGACGAGAACATGTTCTGCATCGAGATGCCCTTGTCCCCGATGAGGCGACGGACGTTGGGCATGTAGGCCAGGTCGTCGCTGCGCATGTCGTCGACGAGGAACTCGACGATGTTGGGTCCCGACGAGACGGACGTCGGCACGACGGGGCCCGGCACTGCCGGGCGCGCCGGCCCTCCCGGCTTGGAGACCGGGTCGAGCAGGACGACGAGCACCGCACAGACCACCACCGCGATCACGACCGGCAGGGCGCGCACGACCCACGTCTGGTGCTTCGTCACATCCACGCTCCGAAAACGTCGTTCACCGTCCAAGACGTCGACAAAGGTCGAGACGTTGCCCGGATCCGTTGCCCCCGCGCGGGTGGGCACCCGCGCGCCGAGTGTAGTCCGGCGACCGTCAGTCCCCGCGTTCCGCGCCGCGCGGGCCCGCCGTGGCGTTCGAGGCGGGCTCCGCGGCGCCCGGCACGGCGGCCCGGGCCGGCTCGACCCGCAGCCGGACGCTCTCGCCGGGACCGGGCACGCCGGACGGCGAGACCGCGTCGACCTCACCCACGCCCTCGACCGCGACGACGAGCCGCACCTGGTCGGGCGTCGCCCGGGCGGACACGACGGAGCCGCGCAGCGGCCCGCTCGGGTCCACGACGAGCGCCGAGCGGCGTACGGCGACGACGGGCCGGTCGCTCACACGGAGCCCGGCCGCCTGGAGTACGACGGCGGCCGCCGGTCCCTCGAGGACGCGGGCGTAGCCGAGGAAGAGCGCCGTCCACGGGTCCGCGGGATGCTGCCAGACCTGGGCGAGGTCGCCCTCCTGCACCACCCGGCCCGCTCGCATGACCGCGAGCCGGTCGGCGACGGTGAACGCCTCCTCCTGATCGTGGGTGACCATGAGGGCGGTGGTGCCGGCCTCGGTGAGGATCCGGCGCAGGTCGGCGCCGAGCCGCTCGCGCAGCCCGGCGTCGAGGGCCGAGAGCGGTTCGTCGAGAAGCAGCAGACGGGGATCGACCGCGAGCGCGCGGGCGAGCGCGACCCGTTGCCGTTCGCCGCCCGAGAGGGTGCCGGGCAGGCGCGACCCGTAGCCGCCGAGGCCGACCAGGTCGAGCAGCTCCGCGACCCGGCTCGCCCGGGCGGCGCGGCTGCGCCGTCCCGCCCGGCGCAGCTTCAGCGGGTAGGCGACGTTGGCGGCCACGCTCAGGTGGGCGAAGAGCTGGCCGTCCTGGAACATCAGCGCGAAGCCGCGCTTGTGGGTCGGCACATGGGCGAGCGATCGCCCGTCCCAACTGATCGCGCCCTCCGCCGGCTCCAGCCCCGCGACGGCACGCAGCAGGGTCGACTTCCCCGAGCCCGACGGCCCGAGCAGGGCGAGCACCTGGCCGTCGGCGAGGTCGAGGGTGACGTCGGTGACGGCCGGCACGCCGTCGTACGCGACGCTCACGTCCTTCAAGGAGAGCATCAGAACGCTCCGAGGGAGGGGACGCGGAGCCGCTCGACGAGCAGCATGACCACCGCCGTGGCGAGGGCGAGGACGCAGGACCCGGCGAGGGCCATGCCGTAGTTCATCGCCCCCGGGTGCCCGATCAGGCGGTAGATCACGACCGGGAGCGTCGGGTGGTCGCTGCGGTAGAGGAACGAGGTCGCGCCGAACTCGCCCAGCGATGCCGCGAAGGCGAACCCGGCGGCCGCGAGCAGCGGCTTCCAGACGACGGGCACGTCGACAGTGAGGACCGTGCGCAGCGCCCCGGCGCCGAGCGAGGCGGCCGCCTGACGCTGGCGGTCGTCGATCCCGGCGAGCACGGGGACGAGGGTGCGGACCACCAGCGGCAGGGCCACCAGCGCCTGGGCGACCGGCACCAGCCACGGCGAGTCCCGGAAGTCCAGCGGCGGCCGGTCCAGGGTGATGAAGAGCCCGAAGCCGAGGGTCACCGCGCTCACCCCGAGCGGCAGCATGAAGAGCCCGTCGAGGACCGCACGGGTGCGCCGCTCGGGCCGCGAGCGGGAGCGGCCGGTGACGACGGCCGCGACGAGCAGTCCGAGGACGAGCGCCAGTGCCGTGGCGACGACGGCGATCTCGAGCGAGGTCGCCAGCGCGTCGGTCGCGGGGGCGACCAGGGTCTGCTGGCTGCCCGGCGTCTGCAGCGCACGGTAGTTGCCGAGGCTCCAGCGTCCGTCGACCCGGAGCGACCCCACGAGCAGCGTCGCGATCGGCGCCGCCACGAGGGCGAGCAGGACGAGGGTGGCCACGATCTGCGGCAGGTCGGCGCGGCGCGGCCGCCGGGGGCGTACGACGGCGCGGTGCTGCGTCGGGTCGGGCACCGCCCGCAGCCGGCCGGCGAGCGTGAGCAGCGCGACGACGACGAGCAGCTGCAGGATCGAGAGCGCGGCGGCGCCTGGCAGGTCGAGGAGGACGGTGGTGAGCTTGTAGATCTCGGTCTCGACGCTGTTGTAGCGCAGGCCGCCGAGGGTGAGCACGACCCCGAACGCGGTCGCGCAGAAGAGGAAGACCACGCTGGCCGCGCTGACGATGCTGGGCCGCAGCGCGGGCAGCGTCACCGTCCGGAAGACGGTCCACGGCCGTGCCCCCAGCGCGGCGGCGGCCTCCGCAGGCCGGGCGTCGAGGCCCTCCCAGGCCGCGCCGACGCTGCGGATGACGACCGCGACGTTGAAGAAGACGAGACCGGCCAGGATGGCGACCGGGGTGCCGTCGAGGTGGAGCCCGGCGAGCGGTCCGGCCTCACCGAGCAGCTCGCGGAAGGCCACCCCCACCACGACGGTCGGCAGGACGAACGGCACGAGCAGGGCCGCCCGGACCAGCCGCCGCAGCGGGAAGGCGAGCCGATGCAGGACGTAGGCCGCCGGCAGCCCGAGCAGCACGCTGGCCGCCGTCGCGGTGAGGGAGGTCCAGACGGTGAACCAGATCGCGCGGTGGATCTCGCTGCGGCCGAGCACCCGGACGACCGTCCCGGCGTCCCAACTGCCGTCGACCACGAAACCGCGGCGCACCATACCCGTCACCGGAAGCACGAAGAAGACGCCGAGGACGAGGACGGGCAGCGCCGCGAGGGCGATCAGCCCGAGATGACGTCGCTCCACTGCTGCAGCCACTCTTCCCGGTTCTTCGTGATGTCGTCGGGGGCGACGTCCCAGGTCTTCGTCGGCTGCACGGCGAACGTCGCCCACTGCTTCGGCAGCGCCGTGCCCTTCGCGACCGGGTAGACGTACATGCTCGTCGGCAACGCCTTCTGCACCGCCGGGCTCAGCAGGAAGTCGACCAGCTCCTTCGCCCCGTCGGGGTTGTCCGCGCCCTGGAGCACGCCGGCGTACTCCACCTGGCGGAAGCAGGTGTCGAGCAGCGCCTTCGTGGTGGTCTTGCCGCCGCTCACGGTGTAGGCGGGCGAGGAGTCGTAGGAGAGCACGATCGGACGCTTGCCCTTGCCGCCGCCCTGGGTGAAGTCGACCTCGTAGGCCTGGTCCCAGCCGTCGACGACCTTGGCGCCGTTGGCGACCAGCTTCTTCCAGTAGGTCTGCCAGCCGTCGCCGTACTTGCTGATCGTGGCCAGCAGGAAGGCGAGACCTGGCGAGCTCGTCGTCGCGCCCGGGGTGACGAAGAGGTTCTTGTACGCCGGCTTGGTGAGGTCATCGAGCGAGGCCGGCGGTGTCAGGTGGTGTTCCGCGAACCAGGTGGTGTCGATGTTGACGCAGACGTTGCCCTGGTCGACGGGCGTGAGGTGGCTCCCGTCGTCGCCGGGCAGGTCGTAGGCGGAGACCCCGGCAGGAAGGTCCTGGGGCGTGTAGGAGTCGAAGACACCGGCGTCGAGCGCGCGGCTCGCGAAGGTGTTGTCGACCCCGAACGCGACATCACCGTCGGGGTTGTCGGCGGAGAGGACCAGCTTGTTGGTGAGCAGGCCGGCGTCGCCGTTGGAACGGACCACCAGCTGGTAGCCGCTCTCCTTCTCGAACTGCTGGGTCAACTTCTTGGGCAGGGCGAACGAGTCGTGGGTGAGGAGCACGACCTTCGTCGGCCTCTCGCCGGCTCCCTGGCCGCTGTCGCTCCCGCCGCAGCCGGACAACCCGGTCGTGAGCAGGGCCGCCGCGGCCAGGACGGTGACGGGCGCACGCAGGCGCATGATGACTCCCTTCGCCGGTGCTAACCGGAGCAGGTTCGGAGGGTCTGCGACCGCCGCTCGGTCACACTCTCAGCCCTGACGGGGCTCCCCTGTCTGAGATGGGCAACTCTAGTCGCTCCCCCATGCGTCCCGACTGCTGGGCTCAGCGGAGCACGCCGGGACCGGCGTCCTCGTCCTCCACCCAGTCGCTGCCGTCGTCGTAGGAGTTGAAGGCGCCGTTCCTCTTCTTGTCCTTGCGGCCACGCCCGGTGTGCGTGCCGCCCGCGCCGCGGCCCGCGCCACCGCGACCGGTGACGGCCGAGCCGCCGGTCCGCGACGAGGCCCCGAGCGCGTTGGCGTTGCCGACGCCGCGGGAGACCGCGCTGGTCGAGAGCGACGGCTCGATCCCGCCGAGGCCGCCGGTCCGCAGACCGAGGCCGAGCCCGGCCGCCCCCAGGCCGCCGGCGGCCATCGAGCCGCCGACCTTGCCGAGGCCGCCGCCCGCAACACCGCCGCCGGGCGACATCGAGGCTGTGGACAGGTCCGCGGTCCCCGCCACGCTCGGGGTGTAGCCCGCACCGGTGTCGAGCACTCCGCGCGTGCCGTCGCCGTCGGCATAGCCGCCACCGCCCGCCGGGGCCGTCGCCGTCTGATGGGTCGTCGCCGTCTGATGGGTCGTGTGCGTCGTGGGGTGATGGGTCGTCTGGTCCGTCGTGTGGTGGATCGACGTCGCCGCCGTCGCCGGACCGCTCACCTCGACGAGGTCGGTGTGCGTGGGATCCCGGCGGATCCTCGTCGACGTCGGCGTCGGGCCGCCGGCGTCAGCGCCGGGGCCGCTGCCGGTCGACCCGCCGTCACCGCCGTTGGCGGGCGAGGTCGGCGCCTTCGGCACCGTGACCTGGTCGATCTTGTCGAGCGCCGCCTGGAACTGGGTGTCCATGACGTCGGCCGCGGCGTCGGCCTGCTTGTCGCGGACTTCCGGGTTGTGGTCGTAGGCCGCCTTCTGGCCGGCCCACCGCGCGATCCGCATGTTCAGCGCCTGGTCCCAGCCGTTGGTGTTGACCGGGTTCGGCGGCTTCGGACCGGGGTCGACGGCGACGGGCAGGTTCGTGAGCGACTGGTGGCCGTAGCTGATCCCGCCCGCCGCGATCCCGAGCGCCTCGGCGACCCGGTGAAGGTCACGCTTGCGCTCCCGCAGGCTCTTCAGCGCACGGTCGATGGCGTCGTACGACGCCTCGCCGGTCCCGGACGTGCCGAGCGCCTCTTTCGAGGGCCGCTTCTTGGCGATCTGGGTGATCACGTCGTTCAGGAAGACGATCGCGTTGGCGCAGTCGGCCGCAGCCTGGTCGAGCGCACCTCCGGAGCTGAGGAAGCCCTCGACGCTCGGACCGACCAGGAGTTGACCGGGCTGGGTGCCCTGGAGATAGGTACGGAGACGCTGCTCGCCCTTCATCAGTCCTCGCTCCCCTGGTCGGTCGGCGTGCAGACGGTCGCCGTCGTGTCGTCGAAGCAGTTGTCGCCCGCCGTCAGCACGGGCGTGGCGTTCGCCGTCTTCCGCGCCGTCGCCGCCACACCTGTGTCGTGGTCGGTCATGCCGTCGCGGTAGGCCTTGAAGCCGTCGCGATAGTTGCGCAGCCCGGTGACGGCCTCGTCGAGCGCGAAGTAGAGATCGGCGTACGTGCCATCGACCTTCGCGCTGAGCCGGCGCGCCAGCGGTGCGTTGCCGAAGCGGCCGGGGTCGGGGCGGTGACTGAGCGCGGTCACGACATTGCTGTGCAGGTGGTCGGCCTGGTGGCCGAGCAGTTTCATCAGGTCGTCGAGGAGATCGACGTCGACGACCGTGGTGCCGGACCCGGAGCCGCCGGTGGAGGTGCTCGGGGAGGACGTGCTGCCGGACGTGGTGTTCGTCGTCGACGGAGGTGTCGTCGGGCGCTCAGAAACCATGGGCTCACTCATTGCTCGTCGTACGGAACTGTGACATCGGCGCCATACCCCGGATCGGCGGTGCCAAACATCGGCAGGTTCGCCGCTGACGAGACGGGCTCGCCGGCCCGGCATGACGCCCACTCCCAGCATGATGCATCACCGTGATCGGTTAATCTCGCGACCGATGTGTCCTGTCCGGACCGGAACGGAGTCTCGGGTGTCCGCTTCTCGCGCAGTCCTCATTCCGCTGATGCTCGCCGCGGCGCTGGCCGTCGGGGGCTGCGGCGGCGACACGACAGCGATCTCGGCGGGATCGACAGCCACGACGACGTCCACGAGCCCGACCAGCAGCCCGACGCCGAGCATCAAGCCCGCCACCGGTGTCGTGATGGACAACGGCTATCTCACCGCGCGGGCCCCGAAGGGCTGGGTGATCGGCGAGTCGAGCTTCACCAACGCGGTCAACGCCTTGAACCAAGGAGCCACGCAGCCCGCTGGTGGAATCGTGTCGATGCTCGGCGCCAGCGAGAAGGGCCTCGAGCGCACCTCGATCCAGGCCCAGGCGAAGTGGGCGCTGCAGGTCAACCGCGACTACGTCCGGAAGATCGTCGGCTATCCCCGCTTCAACGGACGCGACTGGTACGAGCTCACCGGCTTCAACGAGTTCCACCAGCGCATCGACCTCTACGGCCGCGACGAGTTCGGCACGATGCCCTACACGGTCTACTTCCGCTTCACCTATCCCGCGACCTTCCCCGCCGCCGAACGGAAGCGCATCGAGGAGTCCGTCCTCGCCACCGCGACGTTCCTCAAGTAGCCCCGACCGCTCACCTCTGCGTCACTGGGGGTGGGGCGCCGAGGGCTAACGTCGGACAGGCCACCACAGGCCAGCACCGGAGAGGACGGATCATGCTCGGAGTTCGTCGGACCAGGTCGTACGCCGGCGCGGCAGCGCTGCTCGCGGCCGCATCCCTCGCGGTGCCGGTCGCCGCTGACGCCCACCCCGGCCATGCCCACGGCCATCCATCGGGCCACGCCTCGGCGGCGCCGGCCACCTGTCCTCCCTCGGCCGCCGCACTCGGCTACAGCGACGCGCTCGACAAGCGCGTCGTGGACGGCGTCGAGATCGGCGGACTCTCCGACATCGCCTACGACGCCCGCACCCATCGCTACGTCTCCTCGGTCGACAACCACGCCGACGACCCCTCCCGGCTCTGGTTCTACCGCGATCTCGCCGACCCGACGCCGGTGGGCGACCCGCTCGTCCTGACGCAGCCGGACGGCACGCCGTACACCGGCCGGACCGCCGACTTCGAGGGGCTGGCCGTGCTGCCGAGCGGCGACTTCGTGGTGAGCGACGAGGTGGAACCGGCGATCCGGATCTTCTCCCGCGACGGTCGCGAGAGGACGACGCTGCCGGTGCCGCCCCGGTTCGCCGTGACGCCGGCGGGCGAGGCGACCGACAATGCCACCCTCGAGGGCCTCACCCTCGCCGACCACGGCCGCGAGATCGTCGCGTCGATGGAGGGCACGCTCTCCGGTGACACCGGCGACGGCACCTTCCGCCGGATCCTGGTCTACACGAAGGCCGGCCACGGCTACCGGCTCAGCAGGCAGATCGGCTACCGCGTCGAGCCGGGCATGCGGATCCCTGAGATCCAGGAGTACGCACCCCACCGGTTCCTGGTCATGGAGGCCTCGTGGAGCGCCGAGGTCGGCAACGAGATCCGGCTCTACGCCATCGACACCCGGCATACCGTCGACGTCAGCCGGATCACCGACCTCGCCGACGCGCCGGAGACGGTCGTGCCGAAGAGGCTGGTCTCCGACGTCACCTCCTGCCCCGACCTCGGCGCGAGCGCCAAGGAGACCCAGCTCAACCCGCTGATGGACAACTACGAGGGCATGATCGCGACGCCGGCACGACGCGGCGCCTTCGACGTGACCCTCGTCAGCGACGACAACTTCGGCGCCACCCAGACCACGCGGTTCCTCCGCCTCGCCGCACGCCTGCCCTGAGGCCGGGCTCGGTCCAGATCAGCGCACGCGGAAGACGACGCCGGCCTCGGTCTCGGTCCGCGCGGCGTCGCCGCGGGCGACGAGCAGCTCGAGGTGGGCCTTCGTCTCCAGGACGGCGAGGCCACCGTTGAAGAGGTCGAGGCTGGCGAAGGTGTGCTCGTGACGGGTCCACGGCAGCCGCTCGGCGACGCCGCGGGAGGTCTTCGGTCCGGACGCGAGCGCGTCGAGACAGAGCCGCAGACGGTCCTCGTGGTGGGCCAGCAGCTCGTCGACGCGGGCGTGGGACGAGGGCGCGACCGGGCCGTGAGCGGGCAGCAACCGGAGGTCGGGCAGGCCACGGACCTTGGTCAGCGAGGCCATGAAGTCGCCGAGCGGCGAGAGCACAGGGACCGGCTCGAACCCGATCGAGGGGGTGATGGTGGGCAGCACGTGGTCGCCGGCGAAGAGCAGCTCGGCGGGCCGGTCGGCGAACACGAAGTGGCCCTGCGTGTGTCCGGGGGTATGCACCGCGTCGAGGGTGCGCCCGGCGACCGAGAGGGTCCGGTCCTCCTCCAGCCACAGGTCGGGATAGCGCCACAGCGCCGGGTCCGGCGGAGGAGGCGTGGTCGCCGCCCACTGCTCCGCGATCTCGTGAGCGCCGGCCTCCCGGAGCATCCGGCCGGTGGCGTACGACGACGGGTCGCCACCGTTGACGAGGTCCAGGGTCGGCTTGTCACCGACCCCGAGGGCGAGCTCGGCGCCGTACTCCGCACCCAGGACGGAGGCGAGCGTGTAGTGGTCGCGGTGGACGTGGGTGACCAGGAAGCGGCGGATGTCGCCGAAGCCGGCGCCGATCCTGCGCAGGCCCGCCTTCAGCGCCGCGCGCCCCTCCGTGATCGCCCAGCCGCCGTCGACGAGCGTGAGGCCGTCCGGTCCTTCCAGGACGTAGACGTTGACCGCCCTGAGGCCGTCCATGGGCAGCGGCAGCGGGATCCGGTGGACGCCCTCGGCGACCCGCCAGGCGCCGGGGGCGCTCCAGTGCTCGCCGGAGTCCGGCGAGACGGCACGGGCGGTCGAGGTTCCGGGGTCGGTCATGCGGCCATCTCCGTCAGGACGGCACGAGCATACGGACGTGGCCGCACGAGAGATTCCACGATCGCTCGCGTGCGCGCACTCATGTGCGGGGCTCCTTGGACGAGCGGTGCAGCCAGAGCAGTCCGAGGATCGGCAGCGCCGCCGGCACCCAGCCGTAGCCCTTGCCGTAGTCGGACCAGACGGAGTCGTGCTCGGCCCCGCCCGGGAACCACGCGTGGACGGTGAGCGAGAGCGTCCCGACGACGATCACGCCGCCGAGCTCGACCCAGAGCATCACCCGCGCCAACCCGGGCCGGCCCGCGGCCGCCCGGCGGATCGCGAACCACCCGGCGATGTAGGTACAGGCCGCGAGCGCCGAGAGCACGTAGGGCACGGGCGCCTCGTCGAACTTCGTCGCGATCTGCACGGCCGCCCGGCTGCCCGACGCGAGGATGAAGAGGGCGTAGAGGGCGAGCAGCACCAAGTGCGGCCCGGAGCGGCCCCGTCCGGGCGGCGCCGGACGCGGTCGGCTGCTGGTCATGGGCTCGGACACCTCGGTCACCTGGTCATCATCCCGGTCATCATCTCGTCATCAGGATCCGGACCGCGATCACGCCCGTCGCCAGCGACGCGACCCCGACGACACCGGACGACCACGAGCCGCGGTCGTCGCGCACCGTCATCAACGCGACCGGCATGATCACCACCGCGGCGGCGAGGTAGCCGAGGTGGGTCGAGAGCGACTCCGGGCGGTGTCCCTGGGCGAGCGAGCCGAGGGAGCCGACGACCAGCACCGCCGCGAGCAGCTCCAGCATCCACGCGAGCTGGTCGAGCCAGCCCGGCCGGGGCGCCTTGAACGCGACACCGACGCCCGCGGCCAGCGCCACCAGCACGGCGTACCCCGCCACGATCCAGGCGATCGGGGTGAGGGCGGACATGGCAGCATCTAAGCCGATGACCAGCAGGGAGCCCGCACCGGGCCGACCCCTCGTGGCCGGTGGGACGCTCGTCGCGCGGCTGCGGGCCGCCGGCTGCGTGTTCGCCGAGGAGGAGGCCGCGCTGCTCGAGGCCGAGGCCGGTGGCGACGCCGGCGCGCTCGAGGCGATGGTCCGGCGCCGCACCGCCGGCGAGCCACTGGAGCTGGTCCTCGGCTGGGCCGAGCTGTGCGGGGTCCGGGTCCGGGTCACCCCCGGAGTGTTCGTGCCGCGTCGGCGCTCCGCGCTGCTGGCCCGGCTGGCCGTGGCGGAGACACCCCGGCTCGTCGTCGACCTGGGCTGCGGCACCGGTGCGCTCGGGGCGGTCGTCGCGGCGCACGCACCTGGGGCGCAGGTGTGGGCGGTCGACGTCGACCCCGCCGCCGTCGCGTGCGCCCGGCGGAACCTCGCGCCCGAGCGCGTGCTGCTCGGCGACCTCTACACGCCCCTGCCGACCCACCTGCGTGGACAGGTCGACGTGCTCCTCGTCAACGCCCCCTACGTGCCGAGCGACGCGGTCGCCCTCATGCCGCCCGAGGCGCGCGACCATGAGCACCTCGTCGCGCTCGACGGCGGGCCGGACGGCCTCGACGTGCAGCGCCGGGTGGTCGCCGACGCCTCGTCGTGGCTCCGGCCCGGCGGCGTACTTCTGCTGGAGACCTCACGTGCGCAGGCCTCGGGTACGGCGGCGCTGATGCGCGCGGCCGGGCTCGTGCCGACGGTCCACGAGGACGACGACATCGACGGTACGGCGGTGGCCGGATGCCTCCGAGCCGACAAGGACGAAGGTCGTCCACCCCCCACCGGTGGACGACCTTCGCACGGGTGAAACGAGGTACCCCGAGATCCATGACGCGGATCGCCGAGATTTTTTGCGCGCCTCGTCACGAGCGGCCGGGAGCCCTCATGCTGGTCGGATGAGGCCCTACAGCACGGCCCATCTCGTCCCTCTCGCGATCTTCGTGGTCGGCCTCGGCGTCGCGATCTGGCTCGGCCGACGCCACCGCGCGGCCCCGGGACCGACCCGGTTCAGCCGCGGGTTCGCCGTGCTGCTCACGGCGGTGGTCGTGCCGTTCCAGATCGTCGACTTCGTGACCCGCTTCGACATCGACACGACACTGCCGTTCCACCTCTGCGACCTCGCCTGGGTGGCGACGGCGGTCGCGCTGTGGTCGCAGCGGCCGTACTGGGTCGGCCTCACCTGCTACTGGGGCATCGTGCTCAACACGCAGGCGATCGTCACGCCCTCGGTCGAGGACTTCCCGCAGGTGCGCTACTTCGCCTACTGGGCCCACCACATCCTGACGGTGTGGGGCGCGTTCTATCTCGCGGTCGGGCTGGGGCGGGTGCCGCGGTGGCGCGACTACCGGACGACGATCGTGACGACCGTGGGCTGGGCGGTGTTCGCGGTCTGCTTCAACGTCGCCGCCGGGACCAACTACGGCTATCTCATGCGCAAGCCGGACACCGGCTCGATCCTCAGGGTCCTCGGCCCGTGGCCGTGGTACGTCGCCGTCGAGATCGTCCTCGTGGTGGTGGTGTGGGCGCTGCTGACCGTCGTCCTGCGCCGGCTGGCGTGGCTCGGTCAGGCCTCCCCGCGGCCCGCGTCCGGGTCGACCAGCACGCCGGTCCGCTCGTAGTCGGCCAGGGCGGCGGCGTACGGCGTCAGGTCGATGCCGAGCGAGGCGACCCAGTCGTCGTCGTAGTAGGTGGAGCCGTAGCGGTCGCCCGAGTCGCACAGCAGCGTCACGACGCTGCCGCGCTCGCCGGCGTCGACCATCCGGCCGATGATGCCGAGCGCCGCCCAGACGTTGGTCCCCGTCGACGGCCCGACCGAGCGTCCCATCCGGGCGGACAGCCAGCGCATCGTCGCGATCGACGCGGCGTCGGGGACGCGGACCATGTCGTCGATGACCCCGCCGACGAAGGACGGCTCCACCCGCGGACGGCCGATCCCCTCGATCCGCGACCCCGGCCCCGTGGCGGTGGAGACGTCCTTCTCCCAGCCCTCGAGGAACGCCGACCCCTCGGGGTCGGCGACCAGGAGCCGAGTGGCGTGACGCTTGTAGTGGAGGAAGCGGCCGATCGTCGCAGAGGTGCCGCCCGTGCCGGCCGAGACGACGACCCACGACGGCACCGGGTGCCGCTCCTTCGCCATCTGCTCGAAGATCGACTCGGCGATGTTGTTGTTGCCACGCCAGTCCGTGGCGCGCTCGGCGTAGGTGAACTGGTCCATGTAGTGGCCGCCGCACGCCTCGGCGAGGCGCCGGGCCTCGTCGTACACCTCACCGGGGGTGTCGACGAAGTGGCACTGGCCGCCGTACCACTCGATGAGCTCGACCTTCTCGCGACTGGTCGACCTCGTCATGACCGCCACGAACGGGAGTCCGACCAGGCGGGCGAAGTAGGCCTCGGAGACCGCCGTCGACCCCGACGAGGCTTCGACGACCGTCGACCCGGCGTGGAGCCAGCCGTTGCAGAGCGCGTAGAGGAACAGCGAGCGGGCGAGGCGGTGCTTGAGCGAGCCGGTCGGGTGGACGGACTCGTCCTTGAGATAGAGGTCCACGCTCCGGCCGGCGACGCCCGGCAGCGGGACGACATGCAGGTGGGTGTCGGCCGAGCGCTGCGCGTCGGCCTCGACACGGCGTACGGCCTCGTCGATCCAGGCCCGGTGATCAGCGGTGAGCGTCGGCACGGCAGCAGGGTAACGGCCGGTCCGGGCCGGGACACGCGCCGGATGAGAGTCGCAACGCCGCCCGGCGGGTTGAGAATGCAGAGGAAACCCAACGGAAACCTGGTCGCGTCATCCTCGGGTCAGCGGAGGTCCTCCCATGGCATTCAACACTCCCCAGCAAGTCACCGCCCTGGCGATCGCCGCCGGGGAGACCAAGGCGACGACGAGCCCGCCGAAGGCGCTCGTCGCGGGATTCCTCGCCGGCGCCTACATCGCCTTCGGCGCGCTGATCGCCACCGTCACGTCCGCCGGGCTCGACCCGAAGACCTGGGGCGGCATCATCACCCTCGTCACGGGACTGACCTTCAGCCTCGGCCTCATCCTCGTGGTCGTCGCCGGCGCCGACCTGCTGACCGGCAACATGATGCTGGTCCCGCTCGCCGCCTTCGCCCGCCGCGTCACCCCCGTCCAGCTCCTGCTCAACTGGCTCTGGGTGACGATCGGCAACCTCGCGGGCTCCCTCTTCGTGGCGTGGCTGCTCGCTGACCAGACGGGTCTCTTCGCCAAGGGCACGATCAACCACGACCGCTTGGGCGCCATCGCCGCGGGGAAGGGCATCACCGAGACCCACTGGGAGCAGTTCGTCCGTGCGATCGGTTGCAACTGGCTGGTCTGCCTGGCGGTCTTCATCGCACTCGCCGCCACCACGGTCGACGGCAAGATCCTCGCGATCATCTTCCCGATCACCGCGTTCGTCGCCCTGGGCTTCGACCACGTCGTGGCCAACATGTTCTTCCTGCCGGCCGCGATGATGGTCGGCACGGGAGGGCTCTCGATGGGCGACACGGTGCTCAACCTGGTGTTCGCCTATCTCGGCAACATCGTCGGCGCCGGCGTCTTCGTCGCGTGCGCCTACTACTACCTCTACGGCCGCGGCCCTGCTCCGGTCGCCGCGCCGCCGCAGCCGGGCGCCGGGGCCGTGTCGTCGGCGGGCGTCACGGCCGCCGTGGACGGCGCCGAGCGCTGACCACCGCTGCGGCACGAACCACCGGCGTACGACGGCCGGGTACCCGCCCCGGAGCGGATACCCGGCCGTCGTACGTCCGGCGGGGGCGAGTCAGACGTGCGCGCCCGAGACCGCCGCCCGCCGGGGCAGCGTGGCGACAGCCACGACGCCCAGCACGGCGACCACCGCGAAGAAGTAGAACCCCCACGGGTGTCCCCACCCGGCCGAGACCAGCGCACCGGTGATCGTCGGGCCGACGATCGAGCCGATCCGGCCGATGCCGGAGGCGGAGCCGAGCGCTGTCCCGCGGACCGCGGCCGGGTAGAAGTGGGTGACGTAGGCGTAGACCAGGACCTGGGCGGAGAAGACGAAGACGCCGGTGAGGAAGACGACCACGTCGAGCAGCAGGTCGCTCTGCATCCGGATCGACAGCAGCGCGAGCATGACGGCCGAGACGACGAACCACAGCAGGGCCGTGCGGTTGATGCCGCGGTGGTCCGCCACGAACCCGCCGACCACCAGGCCGACGACGCCCCCGACGTTGAGGATCAGCAGCTGGGTGACGGCGGCGGGCACGGCGTATCCCGCCGAGTGCATCAGCTGGGGAAGCCACGTGTTGAGGCCGTAGACCAGGAGCAGCCCCATGAAGGAGGCGACCCAGACGCCGATGCCGGCCCGCAGCAGTGTCGGCTGGAGCAGGTCCTTGAACGGCGCGCGCTGGCGGTCACCGCTGCGCTGGCCCTGCAGGTAGGCCTCCGACTCGGGCAGCTTGAACCACTGGATCGCGGCGACCACGAGCCCGGCCACACCGAGGACGTAGAAGAGGACCTTCCAGTTGTGGGTCACCTCGAGCGCGAGGAGTGAGGTGATGACCGCACCGGTGTGGTAGCCGGTCATCGTCAGGGTGCTGGCGCGCGCCCGCTGACGCTCGGGCAGCTGCTCCGACATCATCGTGAGCGAGACGGGCATGCAGGCACCCAGCCCGAGGCCTGCGACGAGCCGCAGCGTCGCGAACATCGCGACCGAGCCGGCCAGCGGCACGAGCAGCGTGAACACCGAGAAGAGCAGCACCGAGCCGATCAGCAGCCGGCGGCGTCCGAAGAGGTCGCTGAGCGGACCGACGCAGACGGCGCCGATCGCGACGCCGACGAGCGAGAGGGTCGCGACCGTGGTCGCCGCCCCCGGCGTGAAGCCGAGGTGGTGGGTGTCGATCAGCGTGGGGATGATCGCGCCGAGGACGACGAGGTCGTAGCCCTCGAGCAGGACGGTGATCCAGCACAGGATCACGGTCCAGGCGCCGCGGTGGCCGGTGTGGGCGGCCACCTCGTCAGGCGCGTGGGAGACGGCGGAAGCCATGGTGGGTCCTTCCAGGGTGGTGCTGAGGATCAGAACGGGTAGTCGGCGATGTCCGGGCGCACGGTGACCCACTGGGTCTCGGTGAACGCCTCGACGTTGGCGGCGGGGCCGCCGAAGCGGGAGCCGGTGCCGGAGGCCTTGACGCCGCCGAACGGTGCGTTCGGCTCGTCGCTCACGGTCTGCTCGTTGATGTGCACCTTGCCGGACTCGATCCGGTCGGCGAGCCTCATCGCGGTGCCGACGTCGCCGAGGATCCCGACCGAGAGACCGTACTCGCAGTCGTCGACGATCGCCGCGGCCTCCTCGAGGGTGGAGAAGGAGAGGATGGGCGCGACCGGACCGAAGACCTCCTCGCGCCACGCCGGCATGTCGGTCGTGACACCGGTCAGCACGGTGGGACGGTACGCCGGCCCGACCGCCTCGCCGCCGGCCGCCACGGTGGCGCCGGCCGCGACGGTGTCGGTGACGATCCGGTGCACCCGGGCGAGCTGCCGGCCGTCGATGATCGGGCCGAGGGCGACGTCCTCGCGCGCCGGGTCGCCGACGGGCAGGGCGTCGGCCTTCGCGGCCAGCGCGGCGGCGTACTCCTCGACGAGGGACTCGTGCACGATGTGGCGGCCGGTCGTCATGCAGATCTGGCCCTGGTGGAGGTAGGAGCCGAACGCGCCGGCCGAGGCGGCCTTCGGCACGTCGGCACCGGGCAGGACGACGAGCGCGTTGTTGCCGCCCAGCTCGAGGTGGGCGCGCTTGAGCAGGCGGCCGGCCTGCTCCCCGATCGCCCGGCCGACCGGCGTGGAGCCGGTGAACGAGACGACCCGCACCTCGGGGGCCTCGACGACGGCCTGGCCGACGGCACCGTCGCCCGGCAGCAGGTGGAGCACGCCCGCGGGCAGCCCGGCCTCCTCGAAGATCCGGGCGATGACCACGCCGCCGCTCACCGCGGTCCGCGGGTCCGGCTTGAGGAGCACCGCGTTGCCGAGGGCGAGGGCCGGCGCGACCGAGCGGAGACCGAGGATGAGCGGGAAGTTGAACGGCGCGATGACGCTGACGACGCCCGCCGGCCGGCGCCGGGCGAGCGACCAGCGCGCCTCCTCCGAGGTGAGGACCTCACCCTGCGGGTGGCTCGGCAGCCCGGCGCACTCATAGCACTCCCCCACCGCGAGCCCGGCCTCGAACGCCGCCTTCGCCCGCACCGAGCCGGCCTCGCGGACCAGCCACTCCTCGATCTCGGCGGCGTGCCGCTCGAAGAGCTCGCCGGCGCGGCGCAGCACCGCCGCGCGCTGCTGCGGCGACGTCGCCGCCCACGCGCGCTGGGCCTCCTGGGCGCGGGTGGCGGCCCGCGCCACGTCGTCGGGGGTCGCCAGGCCGACGAGGCCCAGCTGCTCGCCGGTGGCGGGCTCGGTGACGGCGTACTCGGTGGCGGATTCCTGCCACCCGTCGCTGAGGAAGCGCTTGCTCCAGACGGTGCTGTCCAGGAGGGTCATGGGTCGTGCCTTTCGTGCTGGGTGGGACGTGGGTCGCGGCGCCTTCGCCGCGGGCCGCCGGGTCAGGCGTTGGGCGCCGTGGGGACGGTGTCGACCTGGAGCAGCCGGGGGCCGTCGTGGTCCTCGGCCAGCGCGGCCCGCAGCTCGTCGACGCCGCCGACCTGGCGCGCCGCAACGCCGTACCCCTCGGCGATGCGGGTGAAGTCGAGGCCCGGGATGTCGAGGCCCGGTGCGTCCGGGACGCCGAGCACGCCCGAGAACCAACGCAGAGCGCCGTACGTGCCGTTGCGCAGCAGGACGATCGTCACGGGGACCCGCTCCTGGGCCGCGGTCCACAGCGCGGTGATGCCGTAGTTGGCCGAGCCGTCACCGATGACGCCGACCACCGGTCGATCCGGCCGGCCGAGCGCCACACCGACCGAGGCGGGCAGCCCGAAGCCGAGGCCGCCGCCCGCCGGGAAGTAGTACGAGCCCTGCCGACGCAGGTCCATCTGCCGCCACCAGGAGCTGTTGGTGGAGGTGGACTCGACGACGTACGACGTGTCTTCGGGCTGGACGTCGCGCAGCGCCGCGAAGACCTGCTCCGGGTGGAGCCGGCCGTGCTCGCCGGAGCGCGCCTCCGGCGGGGTGGTGTACGACGTCGGGCGGGCCGCCGGCGCGTCGACGACCTTCAGCAGCAGGTCGATGACCGCGCCCGGGTCGGCGACGACCGCCTCGCCCATCGGCGCCCGCGCGGCCGCGGAGGCGTCCTCGGTGACCTGCAGCAGGCGGGTGCCCTCGGGCAGGTAGGAGCCGGGGACGTACTCGTGGTAGCGGAAGACCGGCGCGCCCAGCACGAGCACCAGGTCGTGGCCCTCGAACGCGGCCGAGATCGGCGCGATGCCGGCCGGCAGGACACCGCGGAAGAGCGGGTGGCGGTTCGGGAACGGCAGCCGGAAGAGCGACGGGGCGGCCCAGACCGGGGCGTCGAGCGCCTCGGCCAGCCGGACGGCGTCGTCGAAGCGGCCGATGCTGTCGATGTCGCCGCCGAGGACGAGCGCCGGGTTGCGGGCGGCGCCCACCTGCTCGGCGAGCCAGCGGGCCTGGTCCTCGTCCGGGACGCCGGCGCGCCGGACCCCGCGGCCCAGCACCGCAGCCGCGTTGTCGCCTGCCTCGGCCGCCCAGTCGTCGTACGGCACGGAGAGGTAGGTCGGCTTGCGCTGCAGGTCGGCCTCGAAGATCGCCTGGGCGAGCGCCCGGGGGACGTCCTCGGCGCACGCCGGCTCACCGGCCCAGCCGACGAGCGGCCGGAGCAGTGCGGACGGGTCCGGGATCGCGAGGTTGGCCTCGACGCCGATCGCCGGGCGCACCTGCTGGCCCGCGACCACCACGAGCGGGGTCCGCGACGACACCGCGTTGGTGAGCGCCCCCATCCCGTTGCCGGTCCCGGAGGCGGCGTGCAGGTTGACCAGCACCGGGCGACCGGTGGCCTGGGCATAACCGTCGGCCATGCCGACGACGGCGCCCTCGTGCAGGCCGAGGACGTAGCGGAAGCTCTCGGGGAGCTCGGCGAGGAACGGCAGCTCGTTGGAGCCGGGGTTGCCGAAGATGGTGGTGAGGCCCTGGCGCTCCAGGAGCTCGTGGGCGAGGCGGCGGACGGTGGGCACGGGCCCTTCCTCTCAACGTGGTCTGCATGGCGTCCCGACGTGGCGCGGCACGACGTGGCGCGTCACGGACGGGGCGGGCGGCGCGGGCGTCGCACCGCAGCGTCTCGGCCGGCCGAGCCCGGCCTCGGCGCGGAGGTCTCGTCACCCGGTGTCCCGGCGTGACCGCGATCACGCTAGGTCCTGGGCCGAACCGAAATCCAATAGATGTTGGCCGTCTGCGACATAGAGTCGATCTATGGCGGACTTCGACCTCAACCTGGCGCGGGTCTTCGTGCTGCTCTACGAGACGGGGAGCGTCACGGTGACCGCCGAGACCCTGCACGTCACCCAGCCGACGGTGAGCTACAGCCTCGGGAAGCTGCGCCGCCACTTCGGGGACGAGCTCTTCCGGCGGACGGGCCGGGGGCTGGCCCCCACGTCGGTCGCGCAGCGGATCTACGAGCCGCTGCACCGGGCGGTCGCCGAGATCGACGGAGCCCTGCGGCAGTCGGAGGAGTTCGACCCGACGATCGACGCGGCGCGCTTCACGCTCGCCCTCTCGGACCTCGGCGAGGTGACGCTGCTGCCGCGGCTCGTCGCGGCCGCGCGGGCGCGGGCCCCGCGGGTCTCGTTCACGGTCGCCGCGCTCGACGTCGACGACGCGGAGCGCCAGCTGGGCCGCGGCGAGATCGACGCCTTCGTCGCCACGCCGGTGCTCACGTCACACCGGACGGTGCGCATCCCGCTCTTCCGGGAGCGGTACGTCGGCATGGTCGCCGCCGACCATCCCCGCATCCACGGCGATGCCGTCGGCTTCGACGAGCTCGCCGCCGAGCACCACGCCACCGTCTTCGGGCCCAGCGGTCACATCGGGCCGCGCACGAGCCTGGCCACGCACGGACTGCTGGACCGGGTCGCCCTGGAGGTGACCCGGTTCTCCCTGCTGCCCTATCTCCTCGAGGCGACCGACCTGGTCGCGATCGTGCCGGAGTACGTCGGCGAGACCTTCACCTCCTCGCACGCGGTCCGCCTGCTCCGGCTACCGTTCGAGATCGAGCCGATCGAGGTCGCCGCCTATGCGCGCCACGAGACGTCCCGCAGCCCCGCCCAGCGCTGGCTCGTCTCCTTCCTCGCCGAGGTCCTCGGCGAGCAGGTCAGCGCCGCCCAGCTCCCGCCGCTCGAGCGCTGAGGCCGGCCCGTACCGGTCAGGACGGGCGAGGTCCCGGGTCTGACTGACGGGTCAGTCACCGGCCGGCGGCCTCGGCCGCGGCACCACCGCGCGAGAACGCCCTCAGCTCTCACCCTCGCGCGGAGCACGTGCGGCCGGTGCCTGTGGAGAGAGGTGAGCGCGATCCGCGCGGACGGGGCACGCTCGACGCATGGACCTGAGCAAGCTCGCGAACCCCGATCACCCTTCCGACTTCGCCGAGCCCACCTCGGTCGACCACGCGGCCATGTACGCCGATGCGGTCGTCACGCTGTTGGCCGACGGAGGCTTCGAGCAGGTCGCCATGGGTCCCGTCGCTCGCTGGCTGGAGCAGGTGCCGTCGGCCGTGAAACAGCGAGCCGGCGGGCGCGAGGGGTTCCTCCGGATGGTCGTCGGGCGGTTCGCGCGGCGGTGGCTGCGGTGGGCGACGTTCGTGCCCTACCGCGCCGCGGTGCCGCTCCGCCTCCCCGCGGAGGACGACGAGGTCCACGGCGTCCGGGTGTGGGCCGTGCTCCGCGAGATCGCGTACGGCGAAGCACGCGCGGGGCGGCCGGGACTCGCGGAGCTCGTCAGGGAGGCTGAGCAGCGCGAGCGCGACTCCATGGGTCGCGCGTTCTCGCAAGCCGGCCGCCCCCTGACCGAGATCGAGCTTGGCGCCGTGTCTTGCCTCGTCGCCGGCCTGCGCGCCGCGCTCGTCCGGCCGGTCGACCCGCTGCCGTTGCACCTCGCCGACGAGATCGTTGCGATGGTGGTGGGTTGGCTGCACCTGCCGCCGTCTGACTGACGCGTCAGTCAGACGGCGGCAGGTCCGAACGGAAACGGCGTCCGTCCCGGCAATCCACCGCCAGCAACCGACCGCCAGCAACCGACCGCCAGCAACCACCGGCAGCGACCACCGTCGGCGTGCCGCCCTTCACGGCCTGCGGCCCAGCGCAGTGACTGGCGCGTCAGTCAGCCCCGCGGCATCCCGGCCGGAGCTAGAGCCCGAGGACCTCTGCGGAGCGCTCTCGCATCTCCGCCTTGCGGATCTTGCCCGTGACGGTCATCGGGAAGTCCTCGACGACCAGGACGTAGCGCGGGATCTTGTAGTGCGCGAGCTTGCCGGTGGCGAAGGCACGCACCTTCTCGGCGTCGAGTGGCTCGGCGCCGGCGCGCATCCGCACCCAGGCACACAGCTCCTCGCCGTACTTCTCGTCGGGGACCCCGACGACCTGGACGTCCTCGATGTCGGGATGGGAGTACATGAACTCTTCGACTTCCCGTGGATAGATGTTTTCACCACCCCGAATGACGATGTCCTTGATGCGGCCCACGATGACGCAGTAGCCGTCCTCACGCATCGTCGCGAGGTCGCCGGTGTGCATCCAGCCCTCGTCGTCGATCGCCTCGGCGGTCTTCTCCGGGTCGTCCCAATAGCCGAGCATGACCGAGTAGCCCCGGGTGCAGAACTCCCCCGGCTCGCCTCGCGGGACGGTCTCACCGGTCACCGGGTCGACGATCTTGATCTCGACGTGGGGCGCGGCGCGCCCGATCGTCGCCGTACGACGGTCGAGGTCGTCGTCGGCGCGGGTCTGGCAGGAGACCGGCGACGTCTCCGTCATGCCGTAGGCGATCGAGGCACCGGCCATGTTCATCTCGTTGATGCAGCGCTTCATCACCTCGACCGGGCAGATCGACCCGGCCATGATCCCCGACCGCAGCGAGGCGAGGTCAAAGGAGGCGAAGTCCGGATGGCTCTGCATCGCGATGAACATCGTGGGGACGCCGTACACCACCGTGCAGCGCTCGTCCTGGACCGCCCGGAGCGTCGTGGCCGGGTCGAAGGCCTGGCCCGGGATGACCATCGTCGCGCCGTGGGTCACGCAGCCGAGGTTGGCCATCACCATGCCGAAGCAGTGGTAGAACGGCACCGGGATGCAGAGCCGGTCCTCGGCGGTCAGCCCGATCGTCTCGGTGACGAAGAAGCCGTTGTTGAGGATGTTGCGATGGCTGAGCGTCGCGCCCTTGGGGTATCCGGTCGTGCCGGAGGTGTACTGGATGTTGATGGGGTCGTAGGGATCGAGCCCCGCCATCCGCTCGCGTACGGCGGAGAGCGGCACCTCCTCCCCCTCGGCGAGCAGCCGGTTCCAGTCCGGACCGTCGATGTAGACGACGCGCTCGAGCGTGGGGCACTGCGGCCGGACCTGCTCGACCATCGCCGCGTAGTCGCTGGTCTTGAAGCGGGTCGCCGCGAGCAGGAACCGCATGCCCGACTGGTTGACGGCATAGGCCAGCTCGTGGGTGCGGTAGGCGGGGTTGACGTTGACCAGGATCGCCCCGATCTTCGCGGTGGCGAGCTGCGCGATGGTCCACTCCGCGCAGTTCGGCGCCCAGATCCCGACCCGGTCGCCCTGGTCGACCCCCATCGCCAACAGGCCCCGGGCCACCGCGTCGACGTCCCCGTCGAGCTCGCTCCAGGTCCACCGCTTGCCGGTCGCCACCTCGACCATGGCCTCGCGATCACGATGGGCCGCGACGATCCGCTCGAACGCGGCGCCGATGGTCTCCTCGAGCAGCGGCAGGGTGGTGTCTCCGGCGGCGTACGACTCCATGCGCATTCTCTACCAGAAGTGTGCCCCAGATCACAGAGTCGCCCCACCATACCGCGGGAACCGGGGATGTGGGATCGTGATCTTCCACACAAACCTGCCCGCCGGGCAGGCTCCGATTTCCCTTGCGGACGCAAAAGCGAGACAAAGGAACCGTGGACGAACCTCGCGACGTAGTGCTGATCGGTGGCGGCATCATGAGCGCCACGCTGGGCGTTCTGCTCCAAGAGATGGAGCCGACCTGGACCATCCGCGTGCTCGAGCGCCTCGACAAGCTCGCCGAGGAGTCCTCCGGACCGTGGAACAACGCCGGCACCGGCCACTCCGCGCTCTGCGAGCTCAACTACACGGCCGAGCGTCCGGACGGGACCGTCGACATCGCCAAGGCGGTGACGGTCAACGAGCAGTTCCAGATCTCGCGACAGCTCTGGACCTTCCTCGTCGAGAACGGCCGCATCCCCGACCCGACGGCATTCATCCACACCACGCCCCACATGAGCTTCGTCTGGGGCGCCGACAACGTCGACTACCTGCGCCGCCGCTGGGAGGCGCTCAAGGACCATCCCCTCTTCGCCGGCATGGAGTTCAGCGACGACCCGGAGGTCATCCGGGGCTGGGCGCCGCTGCTGCTCGAGGGCCGCACCGGCACGGAGCCGATCGCCGCGACGTACTCCGCCCAGGGCACCGACGTGAACTTCGGCGCCCTGACCCAGATCCTGACCGACGCCCTCGTCGAGAAGGGCGCGCAGCTCGAGCTCGGCACCGAGGTCAAGGACGTCCACAAGACGATGGACGGGAGCTGGCACGTCACCGGCCGGCGCGTGACCGGCGAGCGGTTCCACTACACCGCCGACTTCGTCTTCGTCGGCGCCGGCGGCTACGCCCTGCCACTGCTGCAGAAGGCCGGCATCAAGGAGATCAAGGGCTTCGGCGGCTTCCCGGTCTCGGGCGAGTTCCTGCGCACCTCCAGCCCGGCCCTGGTGCAGCAGCACCAGGCCAAGGTCTACGGCAAGGCCGCGGTCGGCGCCCCACCGATGTCGGTGCCCCACCTCGACACCCGTGTCGTCGGCGACAAGACCTACCTCATGTTCGGTCCGTACGCCGGCTGGAGCCCGAAGTTCCTCAAGAAGGGCTCGCTCCTCGACCTCTTCCGCTCGATCAAGGCCCACAACCTGGTCCCGATGCTGAAGACCGCGATCCACAACGTGCCGCTGACGGTCTACCTCATCCAGCAGTTGCTCGCGAGCGCCTCGAAGAAGTTCAAGGACCTCCTCGACTTCTACCCGGGCGCGAAGAGCGCCGACTGGGAGAAGATCACCGCCGGGCAGCGCGTCCAGGTGATCCGACCCGACGGCACGCTCCAGTTCGGCACCGAGGTCATCGCGGCTGCCGACGGCTCGATCGCCGGCCTCCTCGGCGCTTCGCCGGGCGCGTCGACCGCGGCGCCGATCATGATCGACCTGATGAAGAGGTGCTTCCCCGACCGCTGGGAGGCCTGGCGGCCGCAGTTGACGGCCATGGTCCCGAGCGCGGGCTCACCGCTCTCCGACGACCCCCAGCTCGCGCTCGCCACGATGACCCGCACGGCCAAGGCGCTCCAGATCGTCGCGCCGCCGACCACCGAGCTCACCTCGACCAACGGCGGCGCCCACCGCGCCTGAGTCGCCGTCCGTCGTACGACGAGGGCACGGTCGCCAACACTGGCGACCGTGCCCTCGTCGTCTCCGGCAGCCGAGCGCGCGGGCCGACGTCGCGCGCCGCGATCAGGAGTGCGGGGCACCGACGAGCCCGGCCACCTCGGCGGCCTGGACCCGGATCTCCGGGATCGCGGTGGTCTCGAAGAGCACGCCCTTGCGCGGCGGGCCGACGGTGAAGAGGCCGGGGACCCGGCCGTCGCGGCCGAGGACCTCGCCCGCCGGCGTACACGAGAGCCCGAGACGGAGCGGGTCCGGGGCGACGAGACCGCGGCGCAGCAGCGCGGCCAGGAGAGGGTTGTCGGCGCGCTCGACGTCGATGAGAGGGCCCGTGCAGTTGACCACCGCATCGGCGCCGACGACACGTCCACCGACCTCGACCTGCACCGCCGCCCCGTCCGCACCGTCCACGCCGGCCGCCCCGCCGCACGCGACCGCGCTCAGCCCACCGGCGAGGATCTCGAGCCGCCCCGCCGCGCGGTAGCCGTCGAGCAGCGCCGCCACCCCGGGCGCCATCCGGTGGCGCCGCACCTCCCAACGACGGGCGTAACGGGCGAGGAACCGACGACGCTCGGCGAGGTCCAGCCGCCCCCAGATCGACTGCGTGGGACCGCGCAGCCCGTCGACGACGACCCGCCAGTCCACGTCCCGTGCCGCCGCGGCACGCAGCTGCTCGGCGACGAGCGCGGCGATCCCGTCGGCGGTCAGCGGCCCGGGTGGCACGGGCGTCACCCAGCCGGTCGACATGGCGGGCGAGCACGGCGCGGCGTGCGCCTCGGGCACCAGACCGTGGCGGCTCACCATCACCGCCCGCCGACCGGGCGCGTCCTCGAGCACGCTGATCGCCGTGTCCACCGCGGTCAGGCCGGTCCCGACGATGACCACGGTCGCGTCGGGTGGGAGCGCGGTGATCCACGACAGGTCCCAGGGGTTCGCGACGTGCCACGGCGCCTGAGGCAGAGGCTCGCCACCGACGCTCAGCCACGAGGGGGCGGCGTTGCCGTAGGCGAGCACAACGGCGTCGTACGCCTCCTGCGTGCCGCGGGCGGTGCGGACCACGAAGGCGCCGTCGAGAGGCTCGAGATCGACCACCTGCTCGCCGACGGTGGCGAGGCGGCCCGGGTGCCGGCGGCTGATCGCCCGGAGGCGGTCCCGGAGGTAGACGGCGTAGTCGGCGCGCGGGAGGAAGTCAGCCGGGTCGACGTCGCGACCGCTCGCGCGCGCCCACTCGACCAGATCCGCGGGAGCGTCCGGGAACGCCGACATGTTGCGGGCGGGCACGTTGAGGAGGTGCCGACGGTCGGTGGTGGCGTACGCGACGCCGTACCCGATCCGACCGGAGGCCTCGAAGACGGTGACGCCCACGTGGCCCGGCGCGGCGCGCAACACGTTGAGGGCGGTGAGCGTCCCGCTGGCGCCACCGCCGATCACGGCGACGCGTCGGGACCGGTCGACACCGAGGTCGGCGGCCGGGGGCGAAGTGCGTGGAAGGGTGGTCACGCACATAAGTCTAGTGATTCGATTTTATTTAGCGAGTCTGGCTGGTCCGGCGCGCCGTGCCGCTCCACGCAGACCGCCGCCCGCACCGCGAGGTGTCGGACGGCGGCTGCGACCAGGATGCGGTGTGTCCCGACCTGTGGCACAGGTCACCCGAACTGGACGCAGATGCGTAGTACCCGGAGCCGGACGTTCCTCATTCGCCCGGGGTACGACCAGTTCTGCCGACCCGGGCCGCGGACTCAGGAGCCGACGAGCCAGCTTCCCGCCGCGTCCGTGCTGTCGGGGGGCGCGAATCCGTGCTGCATCCCCCAGGCGACCGCCTGCGGCCGCGAGACGGCACCGATCTTCTTGTAGGTGCTGCGGATGTGGCTCTTGAGCGTGTTGACGGTGAGGAAGAGCCGGTCGGCGATCTCCTGGTTGGACAGGCCCTGGGTGATCAGGGCCAGGATCTCCACCTCGCGCGGCGAGAGCCCGACGTCCTGACCGAGACGCTCCTCCTGGTCCGGCAGCGACTCGCCGGCCGCGGTCAGCTCGACCGCCTCCACGAGGTCGACGGCGTGACACGACATCGAGACCCAGGCGTGCACGCCCATGGCGAGCGCACGGGCACGCAGGTCGGGCCGCATGTCGCGACTGTAGAAGAGGACCTTGGCCTCGGTGTTGCGGATGAGGTGCTCGAGATCGCCGCCGTCGTCGTTGTGGAGCCCGATGCTGTCGTAGAGCACGACGTCGACGCCCGCAGCCTTGCTGCGGACGCTGGGGATCACCGTGACGATCACGCGGTCGGGGTAGTCGGACAGCATGGCAGTCAGCCCGCGGGCGACGACTTCCTGGCGCGTGACGATCGCGAGACGGATCGGCTGGTCAGCCATGGCGTGCATCCATGGGGGAGACAATGCCAGAGGCGGAGCCGGTCTCCCACACCGGCGGAACGCATGGTTCCGGCAACGGGACCAAGGTCCCGGGACCCTCGGGCCGAACGACCCGTGAAGGCCGGTGAACAGAGGGCGAAGGACCCATGGACGAGCAGTGGACGGTTCATGAACGGCCCCTCGAAGACGAAGGTCCGGCCCCTCGCCATCGAGGGGCCGGACCTTCCACCACCCGGACCGAGCCGCTGCCTTCGGGGGGTCAGGCAGCCACTACGTCCGCCTCCGCCAGCGCCGTGCGGAGCTTGTTGAGGACCTGCTTGAGGATCCTGGAGACCTGCATCTGGGTCACACCGATGTGCTCGCCGATCTCGGCCTGCGTGAGGTCGTCGACGAACCGCATCTGCACGACCGTCTGCTCGCGATCGGTCAGGCGCGCCAGCGCAGATCCCAGCACAGCGCGGGTCTCGGCGCGGGCGAGGTCCTCGTCGAGCGTGGGGAGCAGCTCCCCGAGGGTGGCGGACTCGGTGTCACCCGCCCGCGCCGGGGCGTCGAGGGAGGCCGGCGTGAAGCAGCCCTTCGCGGCGAGCGCCTCGTTGACGTCGGCGACGCCGACGCCGAGCTCGTCGGCGATCTCGGCGGCGTCGGCCTCACCGTCGCGGGACTCGCGCACCCGGACGACGTCGGCCTGCAGCTCCTGCACGCGTCGCGGCGGTCGGACGACCCAACCGTGGTCGCGGAAGTGACGCTTGATCTCGCCCCTGATGGTCGGGACGGCGTAGACAAGGAAGTCCTCGCCCTTGTCGCCGTCGAACTTCTGGGCCGCGCGCACGAGGGCGAGGTAGGCGACGGACTCGAGATCTTCGAGAGCGACGCCGCGGTTCGCGTAGCGCTTGGCGATGGTGCGTGCCACTGAGGTGTTGACGAGGATGATCTCCTCGACGAGGCGGTCACGCTCAATGCCCGTTGCCTGGGCAGCCTCGGCGAAGAGTCGCGTGGTCTCCTGCCGGCGGATGTCACGCGGCAGATCCTGACGGAAGGTGTCCTGGAAAGTCGCGGTGCTCATGACCACGAACCTGCCCGCTCCACCGGCTGTTGGGAACGACTGGGGGCAGATATGGCCCCGAGGGGTGAGGCGTTCGCCCCCACCTTTCACCCCTAGGGGTGAAATCGACGGGGGCCGGTCTAGACGAGGAGGGCGTGTTTGCCCGAACCGCAGACACCGACCGTTCCCAGGCTCCATCATCGGACTCCGACCCCGTGGGTGACCCGAGACGCCTGCGGGGTCGCTCCATGTCCGGAGCCGGTCGTCGGGGTCGCCACAGGCTCAACCGGACTCGGGCTCCGGACTCGGGGCAGGGCTCAGGGCTCGCGGGGAACGGGCAGTCGCGGCACGCCGCCCAGGCGCTTGTGGAAGCGGACGTGGTCGGCGTACGACTCCAGGACCTGCCACAGCGTTGCGTGCGCGCGCCACGGCAGCGGGTCGTCGCCGCGGCGCCACGAGCCACCGAAGCCGATCCAGACCGGCACCCACTCGGCCGCGAGGTCCCACTCGCCGCGGTGGGACACCAGGAGGCGGCGGCGCACCTGGAACGCCATCCGCGCGCCGTCGACGCACGCCGGGGCGGTCCGGACGGGCCAGAGCCGGAGATCCAGCGCCATCAGCTCGAGCTCCAGCTCCCCCAGGACGCACGGATCCACCAGGACGGTGGCGACGTTCTCGTGCGGTCGGCGCGGCATGCTCGGCACGCTACCTCCGGCTACCGACGGTGTCAGGAGCCCTCGGCGAGGCGTGCGAGGAACCGGCCGCGATCCACCATGGCCCGGGTGATCGTGCCGTCACCGAGGACGCGCCCGGTGACGGGGTCGCTGGCGGCGACCTCGAACGTGAGCAGCGTGCCGTCGATGCCGACCAGCGTCGCCGTCGCGACGACGGCGGCGCCGACCGGCGATGGGGCCCGGTGGCGGACGTCCACTCGCGTGCCGACCGTCGTCCGCTCCGGCTCCAGGCCGCCGACCGCGGCGCAGGTGGCGGCCTCCAGCCAGGCGAGGAGTCTGGGCGTCGCGAGCACCTCGAGATCGCCGGACCCCAGCGCTCTCGCCGTGTCGCCGTCGGTCACCTCGAACTCGATGCCGGCACTCGCTCCCGTGCGCACCCGCCCAGCCTGGCACGGACGACGCCCTCCTGACGAGCGCGGCCGACGCTCAGGAAGCCCAGCGCAGGACCCAGTACTGCACGCCGTAGGGGTCGTCGTCGTAGTCGACCGACTCCAGGTGGGCGGCGTCGAGCAGGTCGGCGAGCGGGGCCAGTGTCGCGACGTCGGCCCACAGCGCGTGGGAGAGATCCGTGTCGACCGCCCGCAGCGCCGCCGGGTCGGGCGCGATGAGCGACTTGGCGAGCGCGCGGTCGAAGTCGAAGGCCCGCTCGTCGAGGTAGCCCGGCGCGCGCTCGCTCCGCGTGGCCGCGCCGTTGGCGACGACCAGATAGGACGAGCCGCCGTCACCAGCGACCCCCGTCCGGGTGGCCAGGAGCGCCTCCGCCACGCGCCGGCCCTGGTCGGCGGCGACGATCCGGACGTCCTCGCCCAGCCAGGCGACCGCCGTCGCGCAGGCCGCCCGCAGCTCGGGCACCGGATCGAGGAGCGAGGCGTACGCCGGCAGCAGGGCCAGGCATCCGGGCACGAGCGCGATCCGGGTCACTGCAACCCCCGGATCGCCCGGGCGGGACGCCGACGTCCCGCGATCGACCACACCATGTCGACACTCTGCCGGGTCTCGGGAACCTGGTGGACCCGGTAGATCCGGGCACCGGCCAGCGCGCACACGGAGGTGGCTGCCAGGGTCCCGAGCAGGCGCTCGCCGACCGGGAGATCGAGGGTCTCGCCGACGAAGTCCTTGTTGGAGAGCGACACCAGCACCGGCCAGCCGGTGGCGACCATCTCGCCGAGCCGGCGGGTGATCTCGAGGGAGTGGAAGGTGTTCTTGCCGAAGTCGTGGGCCGGGTCGATCACGATCGACTCCGAGGCGACGCCGGCGTCGAGGGCCCGCTGGGCATAGGCCACGGTGTCCTCGATGGCCGAGCGTACGACGTCGTCGTACTCCACGCGGTAGGGCCGCGTGCGCGGCGTGACGCCGCCCGTGTGGGTGCAGATGATCGCGGCGTCGTGAGCGGCCGCGACATCGACCAGCTCGGGGTCCGCGCCGCCCCAGGCGTCGTTGAGCACGTCCGCGCCGGCGCGGCAGACGGCGTCGCCGACCTCGGCGCGCCAGGTGTCGACCGAGATCACCACGTCCGGGAACGCCTCCCTGACCCGCGCCACGAAGTCGACGACCCGCGCCTTCTCCTCCGCCGGGGGGATCTCGACGCCCGGCGCGGCCTTGATGCCGCCGATGTCGACGATCTCCGCCCCCTGCTCGACGACGGTGCCGACGCGCTCGAAGGCGGCGTCCTCGGCCCACGTCGCGCCCTTGTCGAAGAAGGAGTCCGGCGTGCGGTTGACGATCGCCATCATCAACGGCTGGTCGTCGGCGAACGTGTGGCGGCGCAGGCGCAGCGTCATGCCACCTCCTGGGCCGGAGGGCGCTCGACCACCGTCACCGGCCGCGCCGCCCGGCGGATGCCGTCACCGGAGGGCAGGTGCTGTTCGAGGATGAGCACGTCGGACTGCGGGCGACCGCAGCGACGCGCGGCCGCGGCCATGATCTGGGTCGCCATCGCGCCGAGGTCGAACAGGTCCTGGTGCCGGTGACCGCGCCGGCCGAGGTCGACCTGCGCGATCGCCTCCATCCCGTGGGCGGCCACCGTGTCGACCAGCGCGGCCAGCTCGACGGCGTACCCGGTGGGGACACAGAGCGACTCGAACAGGCTCCGGCGTACGGCCCACTCCCCGGCGAGCGGCTGCACGAGCCCGCCGAGCTCGGCGTGGAGCAGCGCGATGAGAGGGCGCGCCACCAGCTCGGTGACGCGCCCGCCGTCGAGCCCGTGCTCGCCGGGCCGCTGGTAGAACCCCTTGACGAGCGAGACCTCGGGACGGCTCAGCAGCGGGCCCAGCAGGCCCGGGACGAAGTGGGTGTCCCACTCGACGAGGTCGGCGTCCATGAAGACGATCAGGTCCCCGGTGGTCACGAAGAGCGACTTCCACATCGCCTCACCCTTGCCCGGGTAGGTGCCGAGCTCGGGCCGGATCGCCGCCGACGCATGGACCGCGGCACCGGCGGCGGCCGCGACCTGCGCGGTCGCGTCCGTCGAGTCGGAGTCGATGACGACCAGCTCGTCGACGAGGGAGGCCGTCTCCATGAGGGTGGCGCGGAGTCTGGTGACCAGGCCTCCGACGGTCGGCGCCTCGTTCTTGGCAGGCACGACGAGGCTCACCCGCTGGCTCCCCTTGAGGGCGAGGAGCCCGTCCACCGACCATTCCGACACATGGTGGGTGTTGCGTTCGAACCATGTGCTCACGACCTGACCTTACCGAGCGGACCGCGGACGCGCGCACGGAGCGTCCGGGACGGGCGCGAGCAGCGCCCGGTCAGGGACGTTGCCGCCGCTTCTCCTCGCGCACGAGACCGCCGCCGATGATGAGCCGCTGGATCTCGCTGGTGCCCTCGTAGAGTCGCAGGAGCCGCACCTCGCGGTAGATCCGCTCGACCGGCACCTCACGCATGTAGCCGGTGCCGCCGTGGATCTGGACGGCCTTGTCGGCGACCTGGCCGACCATCTCGGTGCAGAACAGCTTCGCCACCGACGGCCCGATCCGCCGGTCCTCGCCGGTGTGGTACTTCCGGGCGCAGTCGCGCACCAGCGCCTCACCGGCCAGCACGCCGGTCTGCATGTCCGCGAGGTGGGCCTGGACGAGCTGGAAGTCACCGATGGGGGTCCCACCCTGGGTCGACGAGGCGGCGTAGGCCACCGCCTCGTCGAGGGCGCGTCGGGCGGCGCCGACGGCGAGCGCGGCGATGTGCACGCGTCCCCGGGCGAGCGACGACATGGCCGCCTTGTAGCCGACCTCCTCGGAGCCGCCGACGAGACTGCCCTGCGGGATGCGCACCCCGGTGAAGGTGACGTCGGCGGTCCAGGCCCCCTCCTGACCCATCTTGCGGTCGTGCGGACCGACCTCGACGCCGGGTGTGTCCGCCGGGACGAGGAACACCGCGATGCCCGGGTCCTTCCCGGCCGCCTCACGCGTGCGGGCGAAGACCACGAACAGCCCCGCGATCGGCGCGTTGGTGATGAACCGCTTGGAGCCGTCGATGACCCACTCGTCGCCGTCGAGGACGGCCTTGGTCCTCAGCCCCGCCGGGTTGGAGCCGGCGCCGGGCTCGGTGAGCGCGAAGGAGGCGACCACCTCGCCGGAGGCGATCCGCTCCAGCCACTCCTTGCGCTGCTCGTCGGTGCCGTAGTTGACCAGCACCTGGCCCGCGATGCCGTTGTTGGTGCCGAACATCGAGCGCAACGCGAGCGAGGTGTAGCCGAGCTCCATCGCGAGCTCGACGTCCTGGGTGAGGTTGAGCCCGAGGCCGCCCCACTCCTGCGGGATGGCGTAGCCGAAGAGTCCCAGCTCCGCGGCCGCGTCACGCAGGTCGGCCGGGATCTCGTCCTTCTCCATGATCTCGTTCTCGCGCGGCACGACCCGCTCACGCACGAACTCCCGGGTCGCCGTGAGGATCTCGGCGAAGTCCTCGGCGCTGACCTGCTCGAGGCCCGGGGCCCCGTCCTTGCCAATCGTGGTCATGACGCGGTCCTCTCCCAGATGGCGGCCAGGCCCTGGCCGCCACCGATGCACATGGTCGTCAGTCCGTACGTCGCCTCGCGACGCATCAGCTCGCGGGCCAGCGAGGCCACCATCCGACCGCCGGTCGCGCCGACCGGGTGGCCGAGTGAGATGCCGGACCCGTGGATGTTGATCCGGTCGTCGGTGAACGGGTCGACCTTCCACTCACGCATGACCGCGAGCGCCTGGGCGGCGAACGCCTCGTTGAGCTCGATCACGTCGAGCTGGTCGAAGGTGAGCCCGGCGCGGGCGAGCGCCGCCTCGGTCGCCGGCACCGGCCCGATCCCCATGATCCGGGGCTCGACGCCGGCGACGCCCCACGACACCAGACGCACCATCGGCGTCAGCCCGAGCTCCTCGGCCTTCGCGCGGGTGGTGACCAGGCAGAGCGAGGCGGCGTCGTTCTGACCGCTGGCGTTGCCGGCGGTCACGGTGGCGTCCGGGTCGTCCTTGAGCATGATGGGCTTCAGCCTCGCCATCGTCTCGAGGCTCGCGTCCGCGCGGGGGTGCTCGTCGGTCACGACGACCTCCTCGCCGGCGCGCGTCCGCACCGTCACCGGGACGATCTCCTCCGCCAGGACGCCGTTCTTCTGCGCGGCGACGGCCCGCTGGTGGGACTGGAGGGCGAGCCGGTCCTGCTCCTCGCGCGAGATGGCGTACTCCTTGCGAAGGTTCTCCGCGGTCTCGATCATCCCGCCCGGCACCGGGTAGTCCCGCCCGCCCGCTGTCGAACGGGCCCGCGCCAGCGCGTCGTGGACGCGTACGCCGGTCCGTGCACCGCCCCAGCGCATGTCGGTGGAGTAGAAGATCGCCTGGCTCATCGACTCGATGCCGCCGGCGGCGACCACGTCGGCACCTCCGGAGGCGACCGTCATGACCGCGTTGAGGATCGCCTGCAGGCCCGAGCCGCAGCGCCGGTCGAGGTGGTAGCCGGTCGTCGTGATCGGCAGGCCGGCGTCGAGCGCCAGCACACGGGCGGCCGCCGGCGCCTCCGAGGAGGCGTTGCACTGGCCGACGATCACCTCGTCGATCTGGTCCGGCGCGACGCCGGTGCGCTCGAGCAGCCCGGTGAGCGCCGCGACGCCGAGATCGACCGCGGTCACGTTCTTGAACATGCCGCCGTACCCGCCGATCGCGGTCCGCACGGGCTCGCAGATGACGACCTCACGCTGGTCACTCATCGGTCGTTTCCTTTCTCGACGCGGGTCTCGTCGACCCACAGGGTCAGGGTGGTCCGGGGCGTCTCCTCGCCCTGAGCCGGGGACACGAGCTGGAAGGTGGTGGCCGCGCCGTCGACCGCGGTACGACGGAGGGTGGCCGGTGCGCCGCAGAACAGCGGCGCCAGGTTGCGATGGGTCAGCCTCGTCACGCCGGAGACCCCTTCGAGCCGGGCGACCTCGGCAAGCAGGATCGTCATGAGCGGCCCGTGGACGACGAGGCCCGGGTAGCCCTCCACCTGCGTGGCATAGGGGTGGTCGTAGTGGATCCGGTGGGCGTTCGCCGTCGCCGCGCTGAACCGCATGAGCAGGGACGGGTCGGTGCGGAGGGCCCACGTCCACTCCCCCGTCCGGGCCAACGGCGGCGCCGGTGCGAGCTCGCGGACGGGCTCGGGCGCCGAGCGCCCTCCGGCGCCGCGGTAGATCAGGTCCTGGGTCTCCTCGACGGCCAGGACGTCACCGCGGAAGTGCCGCGTCACGACCGTGACCACGACCAGCTCACCCGACCGGCCGTGCTTGTGCTCGACGGAGGTGACAGCCGCCTCCCGTCGTACGACGTCCCCGACCCGCACCGGGCCGTGGACCGTCACCTCGCCACCGGCGAACATCCGTCTCGGCAGCTCGACCGGCGGCAGGAACCCGCCCCGGGCGGGGTGGCCGTCGAGGCCGAGGAGCGACGACGGCGACCAGCGCGGCAGCGCGACCCAGTGCCACAGCGGCGGCAGGGGGTCGCCCGGGCCGACCGGCGGCAGCCCGTCGTCGAGCAGCACCTGGAGGGCCGCCACGGGCGCCGGGTCGACGAGCGCCTCGTCGACGACGGTGTGCGGCTCCCAGTCCATCAGGAGTCCTCTGGGAGCGGTTGGGACGTGCTCACATCAGCCGCCCGCCGGTGACCTCGGCGACGGTGCCGGTCATGTAGGAGGAGAGGTCACAGGCATAGAACAGCGCGACCTTCGCGACCTCCTCGGGCTCACCGGCGCGGCCCATCGGGATCTCGGTCATCTTGGCGTCCCAGGCCTTCTGCGGCATCGCCTCGGTCATCGCCGAGCGGATCAGCCCCGGCTGGATCGCGTTGATCCGGACCCCGTGGTGGGCGACCTCCTTGGCCGCGGCCTTCGTCAGGCCCACGATGCCGGCCTTGGCGGCGGAGTAGTTGGTCTGGCCGACCATGCCGACCTTGCCCGAGATCGAGGAGATGTTGACGATCGCGCCGCTCTTCTGTTCGCGCATGATCAGCGAGGCCAGCTTGGTGCCGTTCCAGCAGCCCTTGAGGTGCACCGAGATCACCTGGTCGAACTGGTCCTCGGTCATGTTCCGCATCGTCGCGTCGCGGGTGATCCCCGCGTTGTTGACGAGGACGTCCAGGGAGCCGAACGTGTCGACCGCGGCCCGCAGGAGCGCATCGACGTCGTCGTACGACGTGACGTCGCAGCGCACCGCCGCCGCAACCGTGTCCCCGCCGAGCTCGGCGACCGCCTTCGCCATCGCCTCCTCGTCGAGGTCGCCGATCACCACGCGGGCGCCCTCGTCGACGTAGCGTCTCGCGATCGCGAAGCCGATCCCCTGCGCGCCGCCGGTGACGACCGCGACCTTTCCCTCGAGCAGTCCGACCATCTGCGTGCCTCTCGCCTAGAAGTTGTGTCCAGCAGCGTCGCGGGCGATGACCTGCGCCGCAATCACGTTGCGTTGGATCTCGTTGGTGCCCTCACCGAGGATCATCAGCGGGGCGTCACGGAAGTAGCGCTCCACGTCGAACTCACGCGAGAACCCGTAGCCGCCGTGCACCCGCATCGCGTCCAGCGCGACCTGCATCGCGGTCTCGGAGGCGAACAGCTTCGCCATCCCGGCCTCCAGGTCGGCCCGCGTGCCGGAGTCGAGCCGCTGCGCCGCGTCGATCGTGAGCAGCCGTGCGGCGCGCATCTTGGTCGCCATGTCGGCGATCAGGTTCCCCACGCTCTGGTGCTTCCAGATCGGCTTGCCGAAGCTCTCGCGCTGCTGCGCATAGGCCACCGCCGCTTCCAGCGCCGCCTGGCCCACGCCGAGCGCACGCGCCGCGACCTGGACGCGACCGACCTCGAGGCCGCGCATCATCTGCCCCCAGCCGACGTTCGGCACCCCGCCGAGCACGGCCGAGGCGGGCACCCGCATGGCGTCGAAGCTGAGCGTGCACGCCTCCACACCCTTGTAGCCCAGCTTCGGGATCTTCGGGCTGACCTCCAGCCCCGCACCGGGCTCGACCAGGATGACCGACATCCCCGCGTGCGCCGGGCTCGCCTCCCGGTCCGTGCGGCAGAGCAGGCCGATCAGGCCCGAGTGGGCGGCGTTCGAGATCCAGGTCTTCGAGCCGTTGATCACCCACTCGTCAGTGTCGGCGTCGTAGGTGGCCTGGGTCCGCATGCTCTGCAGGTCCGAGCCGCCGCTGGGCTCGGTCAGGGCCATCGTCGCCCGGACCTCTCCCGTCGCCATCCGCGGAAGGTACGCCGCCTGCTGCTCCGGCGTGCCGAAGGTCTTGACCAGGTAGGTGATCACGGAGTGGCCCCCGATCGCCCCCGCAAGGCTCATCCAGCCCCGTGCCAGCTCCTCGGTGACCCGCGCGAACGCCGCCGTACTCACGTCCACACCGCCGTGCTCGGCCGGCGCCAGCAGGCCGAAGAAGCCGAGCTTCTTCATCTCCTCGATGAACGCCTCGGGATAGGTGTCGGTCTCCTCGAACTCACGGACGTGCGGCTTCACCCGCTCGTCCACGAACTCGCGGACGAGGGCGACCATCTCCTCCTCATCGGGGGTGAGGCTCATCGTGTCTCCTGTTCGGGGCTTTGTTCGGGGGTGGGCCCAGGGGCGGTGTCGGGAGTCGGCTCGAGGGTGTCGAGGATCCGGCGGGCCCGGTCGACGACCGGCTTGTCGACCATGGCGCCGTCGATGGCGGCCACCCCGCCGGTGTCGGCCACCCCGCCGGTATCGGCCGCGTCGACGACGGTGAGGATCCGTCGGGCCCAGGCGACCTCGTCCTCGGTCGGGCGGAGCACCTCGCGGACCGGTGCCACCTGGCGCGGATGGATGCAGAGCTTGCCGGCGAACCCGAGCCGTCGGGCCGCGGCCGTCTCGTCGCGGAGGCCGGCCTCGTCGTCGATGGCCGCGCGGACGCCGTCCACCGGTGCGGCCAGTCCCGCGGACGCCGACGCCAGCACGAGCGCGGAGCGGCTGGCGAGCAGCGCCTCCCGGTCGAGCGGGTCGACGCCCAACTCGGCGGCGAGGTCGAAGGTCCCGATGGCGAGGCGTACGACGCCCGGCGTCCCGGCGACCGCACGGGCGTCCAGGATGCCGGTCGACGTCTCCAGCAGCGCGATCGTCGGCGCGGCGCGGCCGAGCAGCGCCAGGGCGTCACCCGCCTCCGCCTTCGGCAGGACGACCGCGGCCGCGTGCTGGGCGACCGCGGCGACGTCGGCGGCGTGCCACGCGGTGTCCGCCGCGTTGACCCGCACGGCCGCCCGGTTGCCCTGGGCGAGCCAGGCGGCGGCCGCCTCGCGGGCGGCCTCCTTCTCGCCGGCGGGCACGGCGTCCTCCAGGTCGATCACGACCAGGTCCGCCCCCGCGCCGACCGCCTTCGCGAACCGCTCCGGCCGCGTGCCGGGCACGAACAGCAGCGTCCGCGCCGACTCCGCGGCGCTCATCCGACGAGCCCTTCGGCGTGCAGCGCGGCGAGCTGCTCGGCACCGAGGCCGAGGGCGCGTCCGAGCACCTCGTCGGTGTGCTCGCCGACCCGCGGGGCCGGGACCGCCGGTGCCTGCCGGCCGTCCATGACCAGCGGGGACCCGGGCGCGAGGTGACGTCCAAGACCCGGCTGGTCGAGCTCGTTGAGCAGACCGCCCGGCTCGAGGCCGGCGGCGAGCTCGTCGAAGGTGCGGTACGCCGAGAAGAGCGCCCTCGTGCCCTGCAGCAACGGCTCGAGCTCGCGCCACGACAGGTCCGCGAAGGCGCGCTCGAAGAGGCTGCTGATCACCTCCCGGCAGCGGTAGCGCTCGGCCTCGTCGTCGAAGTCGGCGCCGAACGCCTTCTCCACGGCGTGCATCGCGTCGGTCAGCCCGGTCGCCTCCAGCAGCCGGCGCCAGTGCGACCCGGTGAGCACCACGAGCATGAACCGCACGCCGTCCGCGGAGACGAAGTCGCGGCCGTAGGTGCCGTACACGTCGTTGCCGGACGCGCCCCGGTCGACGCCGAGGAGCTGCGCCTCGGCGAGGTAGCCCAGCGCCCCCACGGCCGCCAGCGCGACGTCCTCCAGCGCGAGCCGGACCCCGGTCCCGCGACCGCTCAGGCGACGCTCCCGCTCCGCGGCGAGGAGCCCGGTCGCGAGGTAGAGGCCGGCGGTCAGGTCCCAGGCCGGCACCACGGAGTTGACCGGACGCACACTGTCCGCGGGACCGGTGACGAACCCGAAGCCGGTCTCGGCCTGCACGGTGTAGTCGACCGCGTTGCCGCCGTCACGGCGCCCGGTCAGCAGCACGTGGATCACGTCGGCCCGGCGCTCACGCAGGCCGGCGTAGGAGAGATCGGGGTAGCGGTCGGTGTTGCTCACCAGGATCCCGCCGCCCGGCGTCTGCTCGGCGCCTCCGCCGACGACGAGGTCGGCGACGAGGGCGCGGCCCTCGGGCCGGGTCAGGTCGACCGCGATCGCCTTCTTCCCCTTGTTGAGGCCGCTCCAATAGAGGCTGGTGCCGTCCGCCGCGCGCGGCAGGCGGCTGCGGTCGGGGGCCCCGCCGAGCTGCTCGACCCGGATCACCTCGGCCCCCAGCTGTCCGAGCACGAGCCCGCTCAACGGCGTGGCGACATAGCTGGACAGCTCGATGATCCGCAGGCCTCGCAGTGGGCCTGCACCAGGGTTCTCCGGCACCTCTCCATTCAAGTCCCGCAGTGACGGCGCACACAAAGACCCTGCTGCGATCCGCCCGTTAGGCGCGGCCTATGCGACCGCACCGACCAGGGTCAGCGCCAGGGTGGCGTAGCGGTCGGCGAGCGCGCCCACGCCGATGGCACCGGCCGGGTCGTACCACTGCCCGATGTCGTTGCAGGCCGCGAGGATGAAGCGGCGTGCGTCGTCGGGCTGGGCGGTGGTGAACTCGCCGGTGGCGAGCCCTCGCCGGATCACGTCGCGGAAGCGGTCACCGGCCTCCGCGAGCCGGCGCTCGTACGCCGCCTGCTGGTCCGGCCGCAGGCTGCGGCCCTCGGAGAGGACGACCGAGCTGCGGACCGGGTGGTCGACCCGGTAGCGGACGGTGGCCCCGACCAGCGCCCGCAGCTGGTCGGCGGCCCGGTCACCGGCCGCCGCGACCGCGTCGCGACAGGCCTGGTTGTAGTGCTCGAGATCCTCCTCGAGGATCGCGCCGAGGAGATCCTGCTTGCCCGGGTACCAGTAGTAGAGCGCCGACATGCTGACGCCGGCGCGGTGCGCGATGTCGCGCACCGACGCGCCGGCGTACCCCTGCTCGGCGAACTCTCGTCGAGCGGCGTCGATGATGCCTTGGCGACCGGGTCGCACTCGCCCTCCTCGCGGCCTAGAGCAGCTCGAGGACCGTGGCGTTGGCCATGCCGCCGCCCTCGCACATGGACTGAAGACCGTAGCGGATCCCCTGGTCCCTCATGTGGTGCACGAGCGTCGTCATGAGCCGCGCGCCCGAGCCCCCGAGCGGGTGCCCCAGCGCGATGGCGCCGCCGTTCGGGTTGAGCCTCGCACCGTCGGCCCCGGTGTCGTTCAGCCACGCCATCGTGACGCTCGCGAACGCCTCGTTGATCTCGAAGGCGCCGATGTCGTCGAGCGTCAGCCCGGCGCGCTCAAGCACCTTCCTCGTGCCGGGGATCGGGCCCTTGAGCATCGTGATCGGGTCGACGCCGACGACGGTGCCGGTGTGGAACCGGGCGATCGGTGTCCAGCCGTTCCGGGCGGCGATCTCGGAGGTGGTGACCAGCAGCGCGGCCGCGCCGTCGGAGATCTGCGAGGAGTTGCCGGCGTGGATCACGCCGTCCTCCTTGAACACCGTCCTCAGCCCGGCCATCGCCTCGAGGGTGCCGCCGCGGCGTACGCCCTCGTCGGTGTCGAAGAGGCGGGTGCCGCCGTCGGCCTCCCTCACCTCGACCGGCGCGATCTGGTCCTTGAACCGCCCCTCGTCGATCGCGGCGGCGGCGCGGGCGTGGGAGTCCAGGGCGTGCTGGTCGAGCTGCTCGCGGGTGAGCCCGAACTCCTCGGCGATCATCTCGGCGCCGAGCCCCTGGTTGAACCCGTTGACGCCGTAGCGCTCCTTGACGAGCGGACCGTACGGCTCGCCGAAGGCGCCGTTGGCGCGGGTCGAGCCCATCGGCACCCGCGACATCGACTCCACCCCGCCGGCGATCGCGACGTCGTACTGCCCGGCGATGACACCGGCGGCGACCTGGTGGACCGCCTGCTGGGAGGACCCGCACTGCCGGTCGATGGTGAGACCCGGGACCGACTCGGGCCAGCCGGCGGCGAGCACGGAGTAGCGACCGATCGAGCCGGTCTGCTCCCCCACCTGTGACACGCAGCCCCAGACCACGTCGTCGACGGTGGCAGGGTCGAGGCCGTTGCGCTCGGCGAGGGCCTTCAGGACGTGGGCCGAGAGGTCGGCCGGGTGGATGCCGGAGAGCGCACCGCCGGGCTTCCCCTTCCCGACCGGCGTGCGTACGGCGTCGACGATGACTGCGTCACGCATCGTGATGTTCCCTTCCGCCGCTCAGAGCCCGAGCGACTTGCTGATGATGGTCTTCATGACCTCGCTGGTGCCGCCGTAGATCCGGGATACCCGGGTGTCGGCGTACAAGCGAGCGATGGGGTACTCCGTGATGTAGCCGTAGCCGCCGTGGAGCTGCAGGCACTTGTCGATCACCCGGCCGGCGACCTCGGTGCAGAACAGCTTGGCCTTGGCCGCGTCGGCGACGCTGAGCTCGCCCGCGTCGAGGAGGTCGAGCGCCCGGTCGGCCATCAGCCGGGCGGCCTCCGCCTCCGTCGCGCACTCGGCGAGCACGAACTTGGAGTTCTGGAAGGACGCCACCGGCTGGCCGAAGACGGTGCGCTCCTGGACGTAGCGCACCGCGTGCGCGATCGCCGCCTCCGCGGTGGCCGCACCGCCGAGGGCGATGGTGAGCCGCTCCTGCGGCAGGTTGTGTCCGAGGTAGGAGAACCCCTGACCCTCCTCCCCGAGAAGGTTGTCGACCGGCACCTTGACGTCGGTGAAGGAGAGCTCGGCGGTGTCGGACGACTTCAAGCCGATCTTCGGCAGCTTCTTGCCCACCTCGAAGCCCTCCGAGGCCGACTCCACGCACAGGATCGACAGTCCGGCGCGCCGGTCGTCGGGGTCGTAGGGGCTCGTCCGGCAGACCACGAGCACGAGGTCGGCCAGCGCACCGCCGGTGATGAACGTCTTGGCACCGTTGAGGATGTAGTGGTCACCGTCGTCGGAGAGCACCGCCTTGGTCGCGATGTTGGCCAGGTCGGAGCCGGTCCCGGGCTCGGTCATCGCGATGGCCGTCATGATCTCGCCGGCCGCGAAGCCGGGCAGCCAGCGCTTCTTCTGCTCCTGCGAGCCGTAGGTCATGAGGTAGGGCAGGATCAGGTTGGCGTGCACCGAAGAGCTCCCGAACCCGACCCCGGCCCGAGCGCACTCCTCGATGATGACCGCGTTGAACTTGAAGCTCGTCTCGCCCCCGCCGCCGTACTCCTCCGGCACCTGCATGCCGAGCAGCCCGACCTCGCCGAGGCGTCGGTAGAACTCCCGCGGCGGGTGGCCCGCCTCCTCCCACTCGTGGTGGACCGGCACGACCTCCTTGTCGATGAAGGCACGCACCATGGCGCGGAAGGCTTCATGGTCCTCGGTGTAGACGGTGCGCTTCACGGCTCTCTCTCCTCGATAGGGCGGGTGGGTCAGGCGTCGGCCGAGTCGTCGGGGATGTGCAGGAGCGCCTCCTGGGCGACCGAGGCCACGAGCTCGCCGTCCTGCCAGAGCTCGCCGCGGGCGAAGGTGCGGCCGTCCGCCTCGATCCGGCTGCGCTGCCGGTAGAGCAGCCACCGGTCGGCCCGGGCCGGACGGTGGAACCACATGGCGTGGTCGAGCGAGGCGATCAGGGAGCGCTCGGAGCGGACGCCGCCGGGCAGCCGCAGGAACGCGGTCGGCGTGAGCGTCACGTCGCTGAGGTAGGCCAGGCCGCAGACGTGAGCGACGTCCTCGTCGCCGAGTGGATGCCGGAGGCGGAACCAGGCGTCGCGCACCAGCTCGCCCGAGGGCGGGACGCCGCCCACGGCCGGCGCCTCGCGGCACTCCAGAAGCTCCCTCACCGGACTGTGCGGGGACCGGTCACCGAAGCCGTCGGGCAGGCCGTCGGGACCGGGAACCGCCCCGAGGTCGAGGACGGCCGACCGCTCGTGAGCACCTGGCTGCGGCCGCTTGAACGACGTCGTCATGGTGAAGGTCGGGCGGCCGCGCTGCTGGCCGGCAGGCGGCCGCGCATCCGGCTGTTGGGTGTCCGGCTGCTGGGCGTCCGGCTGTTGGGTGTCCGGCTGTTGGGCGTCGACCCGGCGCACCGAGTAGCTCCGCCCGTCGCGGATCGTGGTGACGCCGAAGTCCATCGGCGCCGTCGAGTCCACGGCACGCAGGAAGTAGGCGTGGAGCGAGTGCACGGCGCGGTCATCCGGGACGGTGGCGTGCGCGGCGGCCAGGCCGTGCGCGAGCACGGAGCCGCCGTACCCCCGCGACTCGTCGCGGCCGCCGTGACACACCCCGGAGAAGGTGTCCCCGGTGCGCTCGAGCGCGACGATCCCGCCGTACGTCGCCACCGCGTCGGGACCGAGGGTGGAGGTCATCGCACCGCCTTCAGATGAGGAACGGACGCGCCGGCGCGATCGAGACGGGATGGGTTGCCCCGTCAGCAGATGACGTGCTGCGCTCGCCCGCGAACTTGTCGAACGCTCGTTAAGTTAGCGGCAGACGAGTCCGCGGGCAACCCGCCCCGTTCGACCCGGATCCGGGAACCGGGCTGGAAGTGACGCGGTCTCAGGCCGATTCGGTCGGCTGTCTCTCAGCCGTGGAGTCGGGGGTGTCGTGTTCGGCGGAATACGGCGATCAGGCGGCGTAGGAGCGTGACCGCGCAGGCGATCGCTCCGGCGCCGAAGATGAGGAGGGGGATCGGCGCCCACCACGGGAGACCGACCCCGCGGCGTGCGTGCCAGTGCCCGTCCTTCTCATAGACCTCGAGGGGGCTGCCCGTGCGCGGATTGAGGATGTGGCCGGACCACTCGATCTCGACCACGGAGCCGTCCTGGATCGTCGCGCAGACCAGTCGCACGGTGGGACGATCGGGGCACGGCCTCACCTGGGCCTGCTGGACCCGAACACCGGGCCACCGGTTCTCGACGTAATGCCAGATCGGATAGACGCCAAGCCCACCGGCGATGACGAGGCAGAAGACGAGCACGACGGCGGGCCCGTACTGTTCCGCCCGGTCGCGGCGCTTCGGTCGCACGCCCTTGCTCACGGCTCAACCTTTCAGCTGAAGCGTCGCCAGGATCTGGGCGACCTGGGCCTCGATCTTGGCGTAGCGCGCCGCGTTGCCGCTGATCACGAACTGGAAGTCGAGGCTCCGGCCGGCGTAGTAGGTGACGTAGTCGTCGATGTACTCCTGGCCGGAGGGGCCACCCGAGCCGGCGACATGGGCGAAGCGATAGCCGTCGAGGGTGACGTCTTCGCCCCGCTGGATGCGGGTGTAGTCGCGCTGGTCGTGACGGGTGCGCTCCTTGACCAGGTCGTTCAGGCCCTGGGCGTCGTTGGTCTCCTTGCAGTCGCACGGCGCCTCGGAGAGATAACCGGTCAGGTTCCAGCCGTGCTCGAACCCCTTGCTCCAGTCGGTGATGCCGTTGAAGGGCTTCGACGAGGCGGGCAGGACCAGCGCATAGGAGGCGCCCTTGATGACCGGGCCGGTGAACGTGGGCGGCGCGCTCGACGCGGGAGCCGACGACGCGGCGAGGGGCGTCGCCGCGTGGCTCGAGTGGGCGTGGCCGGCATCGCTGCCGCCGCCACAAGCAGCGAGCAGAGGTACGGCGAAGGCCGTCGCGACGAACATGCGCAGGCGCACCCGAAGCTCCTTCAGTGAGAGGGGAACGACGCGGACCCTATCGGGAGTTCCGCGGGCGCCCGACCGACGTGCGCGTGAGACGTCAACGACGAGTTCCCCCTCGCATGGGCATCACGCCAGGAAAGCCTCCTGAATGCGAAAGTGGCCCCGGTCAGCGTTTCCGCTGGCCAGAGGCCACTTCGTTGATGCTCCTACGGAGCCGCCTGTCGGAATCGAACCGACGACCTGCTCATTACGAGTGAGCCGCTCTACCGACTGAGCTAAGGCGGCGCGCTGCCTAGGACTTCGTCGCTTCGTCCGTCCCGGACAACCCGGGAGAGCATACAGACGGAACGCTCGCCGCGCGAAACCGGGCGTCAGGGTCCGTCTGCGCGTCGGTGGAGAGCGTCGGCTTCTCCAGGCTCAAGAGGCGACGGAGGCGGCGGATGCCCGCGCTCATGCCGCCGCGACCGCGTCGGCAGCGGCGCTCTGCCTGCTCGGGACGTGGCGGCCGGTGAGCATGACCTGCTCGGCCCCGCACCAGCACTCGAAGCGGACCTCGATGCCGCGCTCGGTGTTAGCCAGCGAGTGGACCTGGCTGGGGAAGATCAGCTCAGTGCGGTCGCAGGCGGTGCAGTGGTGCTGGAACACGCTGACCTTCCTCGACTTTCCTGGTTCTGGGAGCGGCACGCGTCGTGCCACGTTCCCCAGGATGCCCTCACATCATCCATAGAGGTAGGCGATCTTTCCTGGATCTGGCATAGGTTGTCCCTATGCTGTCGCTCCATCAGCTTCGGGTCTTCCTCGCGGTCTACGAGCATCACTCGCTGACCGCTGCCGCCGAGGCGCTCGGCTACGCCCAGCCGTCGATCTCCGAACAGGTCCGCGGGCTCGAGAAGTCGCTCGGCGTGCAGCTCTTCCGGCGCGTCGGGCGCGGCGTCGTACCCACGACCGTGGCCGACGAGCTGCGTCCCCACGCCGAGCGCACGCTCGCCGATGCCGAGGCAGCGCGCAAAGCGGTCCAGAGCGTGAAGCAGCTCGAGACGGGCACGATCCGGTTCGGCATGTTCGGGATCGCCCGACTGTACGGCGGGGCGGGGTTGGTCGCCGACGTGCTCGACCGCTACCCCGGCGTCCGGGTGGAGCTCATCGGGCAGAACTCCAGCGAGGTCCAGGACGACCTACGCAGGGGTCGGCTCGAGGCCGCGATCCTCTCGGTCGCCAAGCTGAGCGGCGAGGGGATGACGATCACGCCGGTCGCCCGCGACGAGCTGGTCTACATCAGCGCCGACCCGGCCCACCTGGCGACGCCGGTGACCGCCCACCGGCTCTCCCTGGCCTCGCTCGTCATGCCCGACACCACCTGGCGCGCCGACGACTCGACCCGCGTCACTCTCCGCGCGCTCCTCCACGAGACCGGGCGCAATCCGCCGACCCGCATCGAGGTCGAGGACATCGAGACGGCGGTCGAGCTCGTCGGGATGGGGTACGCCGACTCGGTGGTCCCCAAGGGCGCGGCCGAGCAGCTCCTCCCGAGACTCGCCCCGAAGGCCGGCTGGGTCTCGCTGCGCCCACGGACCTACGACACCTACGCGATCGTCCACCGCGCGGACGCGACTCTCTCGCCGGCCGCACGGCTGATGATCGAGCTCGCCAGCGCCCGGATCCAGGCGGTCGCCGAACCGGTCAACCGACGGTGACGCGCCTCAGCAGCTGAGGCCGTCCCGCGGGACCTTGCCGTCGACGAGATAGCCCTCGACCGCGTCGTCGACGCAGGTGTTGCCGGAGTGGTAGCCGGTGTGGCCGTCGCCGTCCCGGCTCACCAGCACGCCGGAGTCGAGGTCGCGGGCGAGCGCCTTCGCCCAGGCGTACGGCGTGGCGGGGTCGCGCGTCGTCCCGACGACCACGATCGGCTGGGCGCCCGGGGCGCCCACCGGTGGCGTCTTCTGGGACGGCTCGTCGGCCCGCTCCTGCTGGCCGGTGCAGCCGACGAGCATCCAGGCGAGGGCCGCGCCGAACGTCGGCGACGCCTTCTCGAACTCGGGCAGCCTCGCCCGGATCTGCGCCGGGGTGAGCGCCGTCGGGTCGTCGAGACAGTTGATCGCGGCGTTGGCCTCCATCGTGTTGTCGGTGTAGCCGCTCGGGCCGCGGGAGGAGTAGGCGTCGGAGAGCAACATGAGCGCCGAGCCGTCGCCCTTCAGCGCGCCCTTGAGCGCCGAGTCGAGCAGCGACCAGTAGGACCGGTTGTAGAGCGGCGTGATGATGCCGAGCAGCGCGTTGCCCTGGGTGACCGTCCGGTCGCCCGCGGGCAGGGGATGGCGGTCCACGTCGGCGATGATGTCCTGCACCTTCGCCACCGCCGCGTCGACGGTCGCGCCGAGGAAGCAGTCCCCCTCGGCCACGCAGTGCTGGGCGTAGGAGCGCAGCGCGGTCTCGAACCCGGCCGCCTGCTGCAGGTTGAGCTCCACGGTCCCGACCTTCGGATCCATCGCACCGTCGAGCACGAACCGCCCGACCTTCGCCGGGAAGAGATCGGCGTAGGTCGTCCCGAGCTTGGTGCCGTAGGACGCCCCGAGGTAGTCGAGCGTGCTCTCGCCCAGCGCCGCCCGCAGGATGTCCATGTCGCGGGCGGTCTCGACCGTCGTCACGTGGGCCGCGAGCGCACCGGACCTCTCGGCGCAGCCGCGGGCGAGCCGCTTCGCCCACCCGACGTACGCCGTCACCTCGGCGCGGGTGTCCGGCGTCGGGTCGGCCGCGACGAACCGGTCGAGCTGGTGGTCGCTCAGGCAGTCGACCGGCGCGCTGTCGCCCGTGCCGCGCGGGTCGAAGCCCACGATGTCGAAGTGCTCGCGCAGAGCCTGGCCGAACGCGAGACCGCCGGACGCGGCATAGTCCGTCCCCGGCGCGCCGGGACCACCGGGGTTGACCACGAGGGAGCCGACCCGCTCGTCGGGCTCGTCGGCGGGGTCGCGCAGCAGGGCGATGTCGATCGAGCGCCCGCTCGGGCTGCCGTAGTCGAGCGGCACCTTCAGCGTCGCGCACTGGAAGGAGTCACGACACGACGTCCAGGTCAGCTTCTGGGCGTAGAACCGCGCGAGCGCCGGGTTTGGCGGGACGGTCGCGCCGGGGTCGGGGCTCGCCGACGGGGTGGTGGCCCCGCTGGCCGAGGCGGACGCCGACGGGCTGCTCGACGAGCCGGAGCCGGCGGTGTCGTGGCCCGAGTCGCCCTGGCGCAGCCCAAGGACCGTGCCGGTCACGCCCGCCGCGAGGACGAGCACGATGCAGAGCGCGATGAGCAGCGCCTTCTGGGCCGGCCTCACCGGTCACGTCCCGGCGCCTTGAGCGCGACCATCATCGACTCCAGCGCCAGCTGCGGCGGCACGTTGAACTCCATCAGCTGCTCGCGCGCCTCGAAGATCCAGCCGATGCGCTGCAGGTTGAGCTCCGGCGTGGACGTCGCGGCGACCTGCTCCACGTCGTGGCGGATCTCCTCGTTGACCAGCCGCCCGGGCGCCCCCGAGGCGAGCGCGATCGCGTCGCGGTAGACCGAGACCAGGTCGGTCAGCCCCCGGTCGATGACGTCGCGGTAGCGGCGGGTGGCACGGGTCTTCTGCTGCTTCTCCAGCTCACGCAGGGCGGGGGCATACTCCCGCGGCCGTCGCCCGCGCTCGACCACGCCGTACGCCGCGTCGAGGTCGGCCTTCTCCTTGGCGTCGAGCGCCGCGGTCTGCACGTCGGCCTCCTCCTTCGCGACCTTCGCCAGCTCCTCCGCGGCGCGCAGGCAGGCGGCCAGTGTGGTCAGCCGCGCGGGGTAGGAGACCACCGCGCTGCGGCGCTTGCGGGTGTCCTCGTCGGCGGCGAGCGCCTTGGCCCGCCCGATATGCCCCTGGCTCGCACGGGCGGCGTACGACGCCAGCGACCGGTCCACGCCGAGCGTCCGCTCCAGGAAGCCGGCGACGTCGTCCGTCGTGGGCGTCGAGAGCGTCACCAGCCGGCAGCGGCTGCGGATGGTCGGCAGGACGTCCTCGACCGTCGGGGCGCAGAGCATCCAGACCGTGCGGGAGCTGGGCTCTTCGACAGCCTTGAGGAGCGCGTTGTTGGCCTGCTCGGTGAGCCGGTCGGCGTCCTCGACGATGACGATCTGCCACCGGGCGCCGGACGGCGCGAGGGCCGCCTGGCGGACCAGGTCGCGGATCTCCTTGACGCCGAGGGTGAGCAGCTGGGTCCGGACGACGTTGACATCGGCGTGACTGCCGGTCAGGACGGTGTGGCACTCGTGGCAGACCCCGCAGCCGCCGCGTGGGCACTGCAGCGCCCCGGCGAAGGCGATCGCGGCATTGGAGCGGCCCGAGCCAGGCGGGCCGGTGAACAGCCAGGACTGGGTCATCCCGTGGCCGGCGGCCGCCGCACGCAGGGTGTCGATGACGTGGCGCTGTCCGACGAGGGTGTCCCAGACGGAACCGGTCTCGGTGGTGACCGTCATGCGCGCACCGCCTGGGCGAGCAGCGGCTCGAGCCGGGCGCGCACGGCGTCGTGGATCTCCTCGACCGGCAGACGCGCGTCGAGCACGAGATAGTGGTCGGGGTCGTGCTTCGCCATCGCGAGGAACGCCTCCCGCACCCGCTCGTGGAACTCGAGCGACTCCCCCTCGATGCGGTCCCGCTCCTCGAAGCGGGTGAAGCCGGCCGCCGGCTCCAGGTCGAGGACGACCGTGAGGTGAGGGCGCAGATCACCGGTCGCCCAGCGCGCGACCTCCTCGAGCTCGGCGGGGTCCAGGCTGCGGCCCGCGCCCTGGTAGGCGAGGGTGGAGTCGACGTAGCGGTCCGTCACCACCACCTCGCCCCGCTCCAGCGCGGGGCGCACCAGAGTCGCGACATGCTCCGCCTTGTCGGCGGCGTAGAGCAGCGCCTCGCAGCGGTCGTCGAGCACGCCGGTCTCGGGGCTGAGCACGATCCGGCGCAACTCCCGGCCGACCGCGGTGTCGCCGGGCTCGAACGTGAGCCGCACCGTGCAGCCCGCCGCCGTCAGCGCGTCGCGGAGCAGCCGCGACTGGGTCGACTTGCCGGACCCCTCGCCGCCCTCGAAGCAGACGAACACACCACGCTCGGCGTAGACACCTGGGAACCTCACGGAGACAACCTACGTCGTCGCTCGCAGGGGCGAGCCGACGACGTCGAAGCGGTGGCCGCCGACGACGCCGGAGAGCAGCGGCCGCGCCTCGGCGATCGCTGCCCGCACGGCGGGCAGCTGCAGCGACGCCTGGTGGGCGGCGGCGGAGGTCCAGAGCTCGACCACGAAGACGGTGTCGGGATCGTCGTCGCTCACCCCCACCTCGTAGAGCAGGCACCCGGCCGCGGCCAGCTCCTCGCTGGGTCGGGTGAGGTGGGCGACGAGCTCATCGCGCCGACCGGGCAGGACACCGAGGGTGGCGACGTTCGCGAAGGTCATGGCCGACACGCTAGATCGGCGCACCGACAACGGCCGGCCGTCGGGTGCGGCAGGATCCGCGCATGGACTGCTTCAACTGCCGCGGCAACGCCGACCTGGACGCCCTGCCGGCGCGGGAGGACATCACGCGTACGACGCACTGGCGGGTCGCCCACGCCTTCGACAGCTCGCTCCCGGGGTGGCTGGTCGTCGTACCCCTCACGCACGTGACCGCGCTCGACGAGCTACCCCCGGAGGCGCACGCGGAGCTGGGCACGCTGCTGGGCCGGATGTCGGCCGCGCTGCGCGAGGTCGTCGGGTGCGTGAAGACCTACGTCATGCAGTTCTCCGAGGCTGACGGCTTCGCCCACCTGCACGTCCACCTCGTCCCGCGCATGCCGGACCAGCCCGACGAGCTGAAGGGGCCCGCCGTGTTCGGCTACCTCGGCGCCGCCGAGGGCGAGCGGGTGTCCGAGGCCGAGCGCGACCGGCTCGCCCAGGCGCTGCGCGAGGCGCTCGCGGTCGGCTGAGGCGCGCCAAGCCGGCGCAAGAGTGTCACGGTGACAGTTCGCAAGCTGTCACGGTGACAGCCTGCGCCGTGGGTGACATTTCGGAAATGTCACCCACGCCCACAGGGGTCACGGTGACACTTTGGCGCCAGCGTAGCCTCCGCCGATCTGTCCGCCCGCGCCGACCGCCGCCGCCCGCGCCGCCCCCCGCTCGCGCCGACCGAGCGCAGTCGCCGACCCGCGCCGCCGACCCTGCCGGCCCACGCGGACGGCCGGCTGGGGCGACCCGGCCGGCGGCGTACTCAGGACTTCTTCGTCGCCCGCGACGCGGACTTCGTCGCCGTGGTCTTCTTCGCGGTCGTCTTCTTCGCGGTCGTCTTCTTCGTCGTCCGCTTCGCGGTCTTCTTGGCCGGTCCCTTGGCCCGCTTCTCGGCGAGCAGCTCGGCGGCCCGCTCGAGCGTCATGGACTCGACCGAGTCGTCCTTGCGGAGGGTGGCGTTGTATTCACCGTCGGTGACGTACTCCCCGAAGCGTCCCGACTTGATGACCACCGGGTTGCCGGACACCGGGTCGGCGCCGAGCTCCTTGAGGGGCGCCTGGGCCGCGGCGCGACCTCGGGTCTTCGGCTGGGCGTAGATCTTCTCGGCCTCCTCGAGGGTGACCGTGAAGAGCTGGTCCTCGGAGGTGAGCGAGCGGGAGTCGGTGCCCTTCTTGAGGTAGGGGCCGTAGCGGCCGTTCTGCGCGGTGATCTCCTGGCCGTCCTCGGCCGTCCCCACCACGCGCGGCAGCGTCAGCAGCCTGACCGCGTCGTCGAGCGTGATCGTGTCGAGCGACATCGACTTGAACAGCGACGCCGTCCGCGGCTTGGCGCCCTTCTTGCCCCGGCCCTTCGGCGCCGCCTCCTCCTCGGGGAGGACCTCGGTCACGTAGGGGCCGAAGCGGCCGTTCTTCGCCACGATCTCGAGCCCGGTGTCGGGATGCTTCCCGAGGTGGAGCTCCTCCCCGGCCGGGTTGGCGAAGAGCTCCTTCGCCTTCTCCAGGGTGAGCTCGTCGGGCGGCAGGTCGTCGGGGACGTTGGCCCGCTTGGCGTACGCCGTCCCGTCGTCACCCGGGCCCTCGATGTAGGGCCCGTAGCGCCCCACCCGCAAGTGCACGCCGCTGTCGGGGCCGCCGATGGGGAAGGTGGCGAGCTCGCGCGCGTCGATGTCGCCGAGCCCCTCGACGAGCTTCTTGAGCCCCTCGATCTTGTCGGAGCCGAAGTAGAACTCCTCCAGCTCGGTCTTGAGGTCGGCGCGCCCCGCGGCGATCTCGTCGAGGACGTCCTCCATCGTGGCCGTGAAGTCGTAGTCGACCAGTCGGGCGAAGTGCTCCTGGAGCAGGCGGATCACGCTGAACGCGATCCAGGCGGGCACGAGCGCGGTGCCCTTCTTGTAGACATAGCCGCGGTTCAGGATCGTCCCGATGATCGACGCGTACGTCGACGGGCGACCGATCTCGCGGTCCTCCAGCTCCTTGATCAGCGTCGCCTCGGTGTAGCGCGCCGGCGGCTTGGTCTCGTGGCCGTCCGCGGACAGGCTCGCGGCGGTGACGGTGTCGCCCTCGGCGAGCCGCGGCAGCCGGGCCTGGTCGTCGTCGCTGCGCTGCTCGGCCGAGTCGGTGCCCTCGACGTACGCCTTGAGGAAGCCATGGAAGGTGATCACGCGGCCGCTGGCGGCGAAGACGACGTCCTCGCCGGCCCGGCCGTCTGAATACCGTGCAGCACCGCCCATCCGGATCGAGACGGTCTGGCCGACGGCGTCCTTCATCTGGGAGGCGACGGTGCGCATCCAGATCAGCTCATAGAGCCGGAACTGGTCGCCGCTCAGCCCCGTCTGGGCCGGCGTGCGGAACTGGTCGCCCGCCGGGCGGATCGCCTCGTGCGCCTCCTGGGCGTTCTTGACCTTGCTGGTGTAGGTCCGGGGCGCGTCGGGGAGGTACTCGCCGCCGTACAGCTCCGCCACCTGGCTCCGGGCCGCGTTGACCGCCGAGCTGGAGAGGGTGGTCGAGTCCGTACGCATGTAGGTGATGAAGCCGTTCTCGTAGAGACGCTGCGCGACCGACATGGTCACGCTCGCACTCATCCCGAGCTTGCGGCTGGCCTCCTGCTGGAGGGTGGTGGTGCGGAACGGCGGATACGGCGAGCGGCGGTAGGGCTTCGACTCCACCGAGCGGACGTCGTACGTCGTGTCGGCGAGCGCGCCGACGAGCGACTCGGCCCGCTGGCGGTCCAGGTGGACGACGCCCTTGGCCTTGAGCCGGCCGTCCGGCCCGAAGTCGGAGCCGCGGGCGACCCGGGCGCCGTCGACGGAGTGGAGCCGCGCGGGGAACATCCGGGGGTCGTGATCGGTGCCGGCGTCGAGCGTGCCCTCGAGGTCCCAGTACGACGCCTGGCGGAACGCCATCCGCTCCCGCTCGCGGTCGACGACCAGACGCGTCGCCACCGACTGCACCCGGCCCGCGGAGAGGCCCGACATGACCTTCTTCCACAGCACCGGAGAGACCTCGTAGCCGTAGAGCCGGTCGAGGATGCGGCGCGCCTCCTGCGCCTCGACGAGCTCCATGTTGAGCTCACGCGGGTTCTCGGCGGCCGCCTGGATCGCCGGCTTGGTGATCTCGTGGAAGACCATCCGCTTGACCGGGATGCCCTTCTTGGGCTTCAGCTCGTCGAGGAGGTGCCACGCGATGGCCTCGCCCTCGCGGTCCTCATCGGTGGCGAGGTAGAGCTCGTCGGCGTCCTTGAGCAGCGTCTTCAGCTTGGCGATGTGGCTCTTCTTGTCCCGCGGGACGACGTAGTACGGCTCGAAGCCGTTGTCGACGTCGACGCCCAGACGGCCCCACGGCTTGTCCTTGATCTTCGCCGGGGTGTCGGCGGCGCTCTGGGGCAGGTCGCGGATGTGGCCGATGGAGGACTCGACGACATAGCCCTTACCGAGGTACCCGCCGATGGTGCGGGCCTTCGCCGGGGACTCGACGATCACCAACTTGTGTGCCACTGAGGTCCTTCGTCTCGCAGGATGGAGCCCGCGATGGACGGGCTCCGGCGAGACACGGTAGCGCGTGCCTTCCAGCGGTGGACCCGGTGTACCGCCTGAAGGGTGGGGACGGGCGGCCCTGTCGAGAGAGCGCGCCGGGTCTAGTCCACCTTCAGCTCCTTGACCACCGCATCGAGCGCGGCGAGGTCGGACTTCACCCCGATGGGGGCGTCCCCCATGAAGATCGAGTAGCCCTGCTTGCCGGTGTCGACCGCGACGACGTGGACCGTCCCGCCGGGATAGGGCGCGCCGTCGACGTACACGCTGCCGCGCGCCTCCCAGGCGTCGTGCCCGTCGACCGTGGTGGCCCGGGAGAACGCCGGCGTGAAGCGGGTGGCGCGGGGATACATGTCCTTGTCGCGGGCGATGCACGAGAGCATGCTCTCGGCCGTGCGCTGCAGTGACGAGTAGCCGCTCCAGGCGGGCAGCCGGCCCACGACGTAGAAACGGACCCACGTGCCCTTGAGGGCGATCGTCTCACCGTGAGTGTCGTCGGCCCACGGGAAGCCTTCGTCGTGGGCCTCGGCGCCGGGCTGGCGGGGGAAGGAGAGCCCGCCACCGTGGACGCGGCCGTCCTTGGGATGCTTCTGCTTCTCGAACGTGTCGCCGTCCGGGCAATCGTTGACGATCGGCAGGACGGTCGTCGAGCCACCCGTCGCGGGGGACGTCGGGGCGAGCGAGGTGACCGCCGGGGACGGATCGGCCGTGTCGTGCCGGCTGAGCGCCACGGCCGCACCCACGCCACCGCCGGCGACGAGCACGGCCGCGACGGCGAGCGCGGCGACGAGGCCCGTACGCCGCCCGCGCCGCTCGCCGACCGGAGCCCACGCCTGCGTGGGCGGCTGCTCCAGCTCGGGCCAGGCGGACGGCTCCTCCGGACGCTTGTCCGCGGGACGCGTCTGGCCGCTCCATCCCGTCCCGTCCCAGTAGCGCAGCAGATCAGGGTCTCCGGCGGGGTCGGGGTACCACCCGGGGCTCGACATGCCCGGCAGGCTACCCATCGGCGCGACGGCTAATCGCGCCCGACCGTCCTGGACGGTCGCTGGCCGGCGGCAGTCCCTCCCGCGGCCGTCACGCGCGGCTGAGAGCGTCGGCCTGCCGGGGGTCAGCCGGGGGGTCAGCCGGCCGGGAGGAGGAACCCCTCACGGACCAGCTCGCCCACCAACGGGAGGTAGGCCTCCCGGGTCTGCGCCGGGTCTCGGTCGAGCAGCTGGGCGACCGCGTCCAGGATCTGCCCGACGGTCAGCTCCCCGTCGCAGGCCCCCGCGAGCGCCGCCTCGACGGTGTCCGTGCGTCGTGCCCGCCGCAGGCCGCGCTGCTGGCGCAGCAGCACGGTCTCGGGGTCCTCGGCGCCCGGCACGCCGACCGTCTCCTGCCAGACGTCAGATGCGAGCACGAGCCGGGTGTCGGGTCCGATCTCGAGGTGTGCCGCCTCGCCCCACGACCGCAGAGCGGGAGCGATCGGCTGCTCGACGTCGTACGGCCACTCGAGGAACTCGCGGCGGGGGTCGGCGGCGCCGGTGCGATGCAGGTTGATCCAGCCGAAGCCGACGGCCTCGATGCGGTGGTGCTCGAACCACGACAGCCAGGTGTCGTAGCGCAGGAGGTAGTCGGGCGCTCCGTGGTGGCCGGAGTCCTTGAGCCAGAGCTCGACGTAGGCCGCCGGGTCGAGGACCTCGCGCTGGACGACGAACGCATCGGTGCCGAGGCCATCGTCGGCGAGCCAGCTCTCGAGCCGGTCGTCCCAGGGCTGGTCGGCGCTGATGATCCAGTTGGCGAGGATCTGGCACCACCCACCCTCGGTGAGGAGGGCCGGCGCGGCGCGCACGATGTCCTCGACGACCCGGTCGCCCGGGAGGCCGGAGTCGCGGTAGACGAGCCGCTCGCCGGTCGCCGGGGAGATGACGAACGGCGGGTTGGTGGCGATGAGGTCGAAGCGCTCGTCGCGGACCGGCTCGAAGAACGAACCCTCGCGGACGTCGACCTTGTCGTCAACGCCGTTGAGGGCGGCGTTGAAGCGGGTGATCCACAGCGCCCGCGGGTTCACGTCCGTGGCGACGACGCGATCGGTGTGGGTCGCGAGGTGGAGCGCCTGGACGCCACAGCCCGTGCCGAGGTCGAGCGCCGCACCGACCCGGTCCCGGATGGTGAGCTGCGCGAGGCTCGTCGAGGCGGGGCTGATGCCGAGGACATGGTCGGGCCCGACCCGCTGCGGGGCCCCGTCGAGCCCCGGGGTGAGATCCGAGACGACCCACAGGTGCGTGTCGTCAGCGGCGTAGGGGCGTACGTCGAGCCGTGCGGCCACCTCGCCGACGGAGTGCTCGAGGAGGCCCTCCACGGAGAGCCGCTCGACCAGGCCCGGGAGGGCCGCCTCCGCCTGCTCGAGCGGCACGGTGGTCTGCAGGAGGAAGAGCCGGACCAGCGTCTCGAGGGGCGACCCGCCACGTGTGCGGAGGCGCCCGGGCAGCGTCTCGTTGCGCGCCAGAGCGGCGTGCGCGAGCGGGCCCAGCAGCTCGGCGACGGCGTCGTAGGTGAAGTCGGCGCGCTCAAGCGCCTCGCGGAGACGGTGCGGCAGGTCGGTCACGGAGGCGAGCCTAGTGTCACCTGGCGCCGCGCCGGGCGGCCGCCGCGGGCCCGTCAGGCGGTGAGAGCGGCCTCGGCCGAGTCGTGGATGTCGAAGACCTTGGCCAGCCCGGTGATCCGGAAGATCTTGAGCAGCCGGTCCTGGGTGCAGACCAGGCGCAGGCAGCCGTCGTGGGCGCGCACCTTCTTCAGTCCGCCGACGAGGACGCCGAGCCCGGTCGAGTCGAGGAACTCGACCCCCTGCAGGTCGATGACCAGCTGGTAGGCACCGTCGCCGACGAGCTCGGTGATCTTGTCGCGCAGCTTCGGCGCTGTGTACACGTCGATCTCGCCGCCGACGGCAACGACCGTGGCGCCGTCGACCTCGCGTGTCGCAAGCGTCAGATCCACGTGAGCACTCCTAGCAGGATCGGATCCCCCACTCCCGTACTGCCGCACCCCATGGGCAAATACTCGGAGACGAGGGTAATGAAACCACGGCTGACGGCCGTCCGCGCAAGGAACTCGTCAAAGAGCGGGAGGGATGGACACCGTCGGTGTCGGTGTGCTTTGTCAGAATCGAGGAATGACGACGACGGCTCCCACACCTCGACCCCGGGGCCGGGACCTCACCGCGCTCGTCGACCAGCTCGCCGGCGTGCCGGGCCGCGACGACCGCCTCACCCATGTCGAGACGCTCCCCCCGCGCACGGCTGAGACGGTCGATTGGCCGGTCTGGGCGGCCGACGACGTCGTCGCCGCGTTCGGTTCCCAGGGCATCGAGCGGCCCTGGCGTCACCAGGCCGTCGCCGCGGAGGCGGCCCATGACGGCACCCACGTCGTCCTCGCGACCGGCACGGCGTCGGGGAAGTCGCTCGCCTACCAGCTGGCGGCGCTCACCACGATCCGGTCGTCGCGGGGCCATCGGGGCGAGCGCGGCGCCACCGCGCTCTACCTCGCACCGACGAAGGCCCTCGCTCAGGACCAGCTGGCCCGGCTGCGCGACCTGCGGCTCGACGTACGCGTGACGACGCACGACGGGGACAGCACCCGCGAGCAGCGCGACTGGGCGCGGGACCACGCCGAGTACGTCCTCACCAACCCCGACATGCTCCACCGGTCCCTGCTGCCGGGTCATGCCCGCTGGGCGCGCTTCCTCGGCTCGCTGCGCTATGTCGTGGTCGACGAGTGCCACCACTACCGCGGTGTCTTCGGCGCCCACGTGTCGCACGTCCTGCGGCGGTTGCGGCGGATCTGCGCGTCGTACGGCGCAACGCCGACCTTCGTGCTCGCGTCCGCGACCGTCGCCGACCCGGAGCAGGCGGGTGAGCGCCTGACCGGGCTTCGGGTCCTGCCGGTCACCGCCGACACCTCTCCGCGAGGGCGCGTCTCGATCGGCCTCTGGGAGCCTCCGCTGACGTCGTACGCCGGCGAGAACGGCGCCCCGGTGCGACGGGCGGCCTCCTCGGAGACCGCCGACCTCCTCGCCGACCTCGTCGCCTCCGACGTCCGCACCCTCGCCTTCGTGCGCTCGAGGAACGGCGCCGAGCAGGTCGCGATGACGGCGGCAGGCCTCCTTGCCGAGGTCGATCCGTCGCTGCCGGGTCGCGTCGCGGCCTACCGCGGCGGCTATCTGCCCGAGGAGCGGCGCGCGATCGAGCAGCGGCTGCGCTCGGGCGAGCTCCTCGGGCTCGCCGCCACGAACGCCCTCGAGCTCGGGATCGACGTCAGCGGCCTCGACGCGGTCCTGCTGGCCGGCTATCCGGGCCGGCGCGCCGCGTTCTGGCAGCAGGTCGGGCGCGCCGGGCGCGGCGCCGGCGACGCGCTCGCGATCCTGGTGGCGCGCGACGACCCGCTCGATACCTACCTCGTCACGCATCCGGACGCTCTCCTCGGCCAGCCGGTCGAGGCCACCGTGTTCGACCCGGCCAATCCCTACGTCCTCGGACCACACCTGTGCGCGGCGGCCCAGGAGATCCCGCTCACGGATGCGGACGTCGACTTGTTCGGGCCGACGACGCCAACGGTCCTGGAGTCCCTGGGGGCGTCCGGTCTCCTCCGGAAGCGGCCGCGCGGGTGGTATTGGACCGACCGGCGGCGCGCCGCCGATCTCACCGACATCCGCTCCGCGGGCGGCTCGCCAGTCCAGCTGGTGGAAGCCGCGACCGGGCGTGTCGTCGGCACCGTCGACGCGGGCAGCGCGCACAGCACCGCACACGCCGGCGCCGTCTACGTCCATCGCGGCGAGACCTACGTCGTCCACGAACTCGACCTCGAGGAGCACGTCGCCGTCATCGGCCGCGCCGATCCCGGCTTCACGACCACGGCCCGGGAGATCACGGACATCTCGATCGTCGAGGAGCGCGAGCACGAGCGGTGGGGCGACTGCCGCCTCTCGTACGGCGACGTCGACGTCACCCACCAGGTCGTCTCGTTCCTGCGCCGTCGGCAGCCGGGCGGCGAAGTGCTCGGGGAGGAGCCGCTCGACCTGCCCGAGCGGACGCTGCGCACCTCCGCCGTGTGGTGGACCGTCCCTCCGCACGCGCTCGCGGACGCGGGCCTCGCCGCGCTCGACCTGCCGGGGGCGGCCCACGCGGCCGAGCACTGCTCGATCGGCCTGCTCCCGCTCGTGGCGACCTGCGACCGGTGGGACATCGGCGGCGTGAGCACGGCGGTGCATCCCGACACCGGGGTGCTCACCGTGTTCGTCTACGACGGTCATCCCGGCGGCGCAGGCTTCGCCGAGCGCGGCTACCGAGCGGCCCGCGCCTGGCTCGGCGCGACCCGCGAGACGATCCTCGCCTGCGAGTGCGAGAGCGGCTGCCCGTCGTGCATCCAGTCCCCGAAGTGCGGCAACCAGAACAACCCGCTCGACAAGCACGGCGCCGCCGTGTTGCTCGGCGTCCTGCTCGGGACGGCTTAGGCTCGGGGCATGCTCGTCCTCGGCCTCGTTCTGATGGCGTTCGCCGTCGTGGCGTTCTGCGCCGGCGTCTTCGCCGCCGGCGACCACGGCGACGCGAGCCTGCTCGGGATCCACGTCGGCGCGACGGCCGTGTTCCTGGTCGGCTTCTGCGCCGGGCTCGCCCTCCTCTTCGGCTTCTCGCTGACGAAGTGGGGCGGGAAGCGTCAGTTCCGTCAGGCTCGCGAGCGCCGCCGGCTCCAGGGCCTCGCGCAGCAGCTGGACCGCGCTGAGGCCGAGCGGACCGACACACACGACGAGCACGACGAGCGGGAGCGCTGACCGCCGACATCGGGCAGGCCGCCGCTCCGACCGGCCCCGCGCCGCGCGGGTCTCACCCGGCCGGTCCGGCCCGCGCTCGTGCGTCGAGGTCGGCCGTCTGGCCGAGCCACCGCGGGCCGGTCACCGTGACGACGACCACCACCTCCTCTCCCTGCACGGAGCAGCTGGCCAGCAGCGCTTTGTTGACCTCGGCGACGTGGGCGGCCGCGGCGCACGCATCACCACGCTCCTGCAGCGTCGAGGCCGCACCGAGCGCGGCCAGGTCGGCTGCCGCCTGAGCCGCGCGATGAGCACCGACGAGCGCCGCGACGACGCCGAGGGCCGCACCGACGAACAGCACCACGCCGAGGGCCGCGACGGCGAAGAGGGTCGCCGATCCACGCTCCGCGCGTCGGCGACCGCTGGCGATCACGGCTGCTCCTCGGTGAGCGCGACGGCCCGGGCCTCGAGGTCGACACCCGGCAGCCAGCGGAAGAGCCCGCCGGGGCCGCGCACCCTCGCGGTCGCCGTGGCGACGACGGTGTCGCCGTCGACCGCCACGGTCACGCGGGTGCCGGCGGGGCCGACCGCCTCCCCATGGCCGACGGCGACACCGGTGTCGTCACCGCGCGCCGCCGCACGGGCCGCCTCCCGCGCCGCGTCGACGGTCCGGATCTGGGCGGCGCCGAGGGAGAGCAGCCAGACCAGGCCGACCGTCACCGCGAGCAGCAGCGGAAGCACCATGGCAAGCTCCGCCGTCGCGGCCCCACGCTCACGACGGACCCACCGGGACCGGCCCGGGCGGCGACGCGCGCCCACGGTCAGATCCCCAGCAGGCTCAGGACGTGGTTGAAGAGCGTGTGCAGCAGGTTGTTGCCGAAGCCACCGGTGAGGAGCTTGTAGAGCAACCCCGCCAGGCCGGCCCCGGCGGCCGTGCCCACGGCGTACTCCGCGGTGGTGATCCCCCGCTCGCTGCGGCAGAGGCGTCGACGGGTCGAGATGAGGGTGTGGGACATGCGATCTCCTTCTCCAGGGGCCGCGCGCTGCGGCCGCTCGAGAACGACCATCCCTGCTCCGACGGGCACTCCGCTCACCACTCGTTCCGCGCTGGGGACGACGCCCGCACGAACGGCGACTGTGGACGGAAACGGGCCTGGTCGGCGGAGGTGGAGCGGGCTCGGTGGACACGAGGTGGCTGGACACGAGGTGGGTGCACGCGAGGTGGGTGGACGCGAGGTGGCGTCACGACGGGCACGCCACGGCAGGTCGCGATGCGGTGACGACGCACCCATCGGCGAGGCAGTCCGTGGACCACGCACAACGGGCCGGAACGCGACACACACCTCGCGCCACGGGCGGACGGGCGCGGGAGCCCCCGTCACGTCTCACCGTCCCCCCTCTCGCCACGCGCCGTCACGAGGGCCGCAGCGTGCCTCGCACGGGCGCAGGCGCCGCTCAGAGCCGCAGCTGCGAGAGGAGGCCGCCGACGATCGGGACGACGCCGATGAGCAGGAACGCCGGCAGAAGACAGAGCCCCAGCGGCACCGCCGCCTTGACCCCGACCGCCCGCGCACGGTCCTCGACCTCGCCGCGGGCCGCGCGCGCCAGCTCGTCGGCCAGACGCGCCACCGACGACGCGACCGGCGTGCCGGTGGCATGAGCGCGGGCGAGCGCTCTGCCGAGTGGCGCGAGGGCCGGCTCCTCGGCCAGCCCGCGCCACGCCGCGGCCGGATCGGCGCCCAGACCCAGCCGCGCCGCAACCGGCGCGATCCGGTCGGCGGCCGGCCCGGGGAGCGCCTCGGCCACGAGGGTGAGCGCCTCCCCCGGAGCCGTCCCGGACGCCAGCGCGGCGCTGAGCAGCCGCACGAGATGCGGCAGCTCACGGCGCGCCTGCTCCCGGTCACGGCGGACGGACGCCGGCTCGGCCCGGCCGATGGCGATCCAGCACCCGAGCGCCGCCGCCGGCGCGGCCATCATGCCGATCGGGCCCCCGAGGAAGGTAAGAGCGCCACCGGCCGCGAGCAGGCACCACAGCGGCCGCCAGCGCAGCATCCAACCGGCACCCGCCCGGTGGTCCTTCGTGTCCGCTGCCGCCCCGGGACCGGGCAGCGACCGGGTCTGCTGAGGCATCAGCAGCGCCACCGCCAGCCCGACCGCCAACGCCGCGGGCCAGACCTCGCTCACGACCGCTCCACCCCGCGCGCGATCGCCTCGATCCACCACAGTCCCACCCAGCCGAGGAGGAGCCCGAGGGACAGGCACGCCAACCCGACGGGCGTACGCAGCAGGAAGGCCCACGGACTGCCACCGACGCCCGTGCCCATCGCCAGCGCGGCGACCGGAAGCGCGGCGACCAGCCGGGCGGTCGACCGGGCCGACGCCAGCTCACCGTCGACCACTCGTCGAGTGGCGGCCTCGGCCCGCAGATCGACGGCGACGCGGTCGATCGCCTCGGCGAGCCCCTGGCCCGTGCGGTGCGCGACCTGCCAGGCGGCGGCCACCAGCCGGAGCGAGGACGCGCCCGGCGCCCGGGCCGCGCGGCGCCATGCCGCCGGGACGTCAGCACCCATCCGGAACGCGTCAGCGACCGGGCGCACGACCTCCCACTCCTCGGCCAGCCTGACCAGCGCGGGCCCCGGCGGCCGACCGGCCGCGAGCTCGGCCGCCAGCTGCTCGCACGTCTCGACCACGCGCGACGAGCCCGCGACCGCCGCGAGTCGCTCCCGACGACGCCGCCACAGCAGCAGGCCGCCGTACGCCGCGAGACCACCGACCACGGCGACGACCAGCGCCGCCCCCGAGAGGACGAACGGTACGAGCAGTGCGGCGGGCGCGCCCACCCACCTCAGGCGTACGACGCCGGCGGACCGACCCTGGACGGGCGGGAGCACCAGGCAGAGACCGAGCCCGGCGAGCACCGCCGCGAGCAGACTCATGACGACCGCTCGAGCAGCGACTCGAGCTCGGCGACGGCCTCACCGTGGACCACCCGCCCATCACGACCGACGCGCACGGCCGGGACGATGCTGACCAGGCCGGACGCCTCCCGGCGGGGAACGCCGATCTCGGCGAGGCGGCGCCGGCCGTCACGGCGAGCCAGGTGGAGGACGAGGTCGACGCCGGAGGCGAGCTGGCTGTGGGCCGCCTCGCGCCCGAGCCCCGCGGCGAGCGCCAGCGCCTCGATGCGGGCGGGGACGTCGACGGCGGAGTTGGCGTGAAGGGTCCCACACCCGCCTTCGTGGCCGGTGTTGAGCGCGGCGAGCAGGTCGACGACCTCCGCGCCACGCACCTCGCCCACGACCAGGCGGTCCGGCCGCATCCGGAGCGCCTGGCGGACGAGCGTGCGGACCTCGACGGCCCCGGCGCCCTCGATGTTGGCGGGGCGGCCCTCCAGACCGACGACGTGCGGATGATCGGGTCGCAGCTCGGAGGCGTCCTCGACGAGCACCAGCCGCTCGCCCGGAGGCACGATCGAGAGGAGTGACGCGAGCAGCGTGGTCTTCCCGGAGCCCGTCCCACCGCTGATCAGGAAGGCGAGACGAGCGCTGATGACGGCGCGCAGCAGCGCGGCGAGGCCGTCCGCGACCATCCCGGAGGTGACCAGGTCGTCGAGCGTGAAGACGCGTGCCGACGGCACCCGGAGCGAGATGACCGTGCCGGGGCGGGACAGCGGCGCCAGGACGGCGTGGAAGCGGGTGCCGTCCGGGAGCCGGAGGTCCACGTAGGGCGAGGCGTCGTCGAGACGCCGGCCCGCCGCCGCGGCGAGCCGCTGCGCGAGCCGTCGGACGGCGGCCTCGTCCGGGAACGTGACCGGCATGGCCTCCAGACCGTCTCCGCGGTCGACGAAGACCTGCTCGGCACCGTTGACGAGCACATCGGTGACCCCGGGCAGCCGGAGCAGCGGGTCGAGCGGACCGGCGCCGACGACGTCGCGCCGCAGCGTCTCGTAGACCGCCAGCACGGTCGACTGCCCCACCGGCCGACCGGCGGCGCGCAGCGCCTCCGAGACCCGATGCGGAGTGAGGTCACCCGGCTCCCGGGCCAGCCGGTCGCGCACGGCGTCGACGACCTGCGGCGAGATCTCCAGCGCCGGGCCCACCACGGCGGCGTTCATGCGAGGGCCCCCACGGTCGCTCGCCGGCGCTCGCTCACGCCGTCGCCCCCGTCAAGAGAAGTGGAGAATACGGGCGCGACGGCCCGAGAATCCGAATGATCGCTCGCTGACGCTCGCTCATGCCGCCACCGCCCGGATCCGGCAGCGCGAGAGCACCTCCGCGACCGCGCGACCCAGCGGCCCGCGCCCGGTGCGGCCCGGGCCGAGCCCGAGGTCGACGGCCTCGTTGAGCCCGCGCTGATCCGGCATGGCGGCCAGGACGGGGACGCCCAGCGCTCGGGCGACGACCTCCGGGTCGGCGCCACGGCCACGGACCACCAGCCGGAGACGCTCCCGCTCGGGCAGTCGCGTGACCATGCGACCCGCCGCAGCGATGCCCGTCACCGACGCGCTCACCACGAGGAGCACGAGGTCACAACGCGTCACGAGCTCCGCCGTGACCTCGTCGAGTGCGCGCGGGAGGTCGAGCACCACCATCTCGTGGCCGCGCCGGGCCGCGGCGAGGACCTCCCGCACCACGTCGGGGTCGGGCACGCGCGTGTCGCTGCTGTCCCAGCCGAGCAGTCCCAGCCGCCCGGCGCGCGGCAGCGCCTCGCGCAGCGCCTTGGCGCCCAGGCGCCCGCTGGTCTGCGCGAGCTCGGGCCAGCGGACGCCGGCGACGTCGTCGAGGCCCAGCACCCGGTCGACCCCGGGACCGAGCGGGTCGAGGTCGAGCAGCGCCGTCGGGCCCGACGCGGCCGCGGCGCGGCCCAGCGCCGCGGCGAAGGTCGTGGCACCAGCACCGCCGGAGCCGCCGAGCACGCCCACCACCACACCGTCGGGCCCGCTGTCGCCGAGGTCGGTGAGCAGGTCGGCGACGACGCCGGCCGCGGCGGGCAGCTCGACGATGCTCTCGGCGCCCACCTGCAGCGCCGGGCGATAGAGCCCCTCGGGCGGAGACCCCCAGCTGACGACGTACACCCCCGGCCTTCGCGGCGGCCCCAGCAGCGCGAGCTGGGGCACCGCGTCGGCGCCGACGAGGACGAGCGACGCCCGAGGCCAGGCGGGCAGGGCCGCGGCCACCTCCGGCGCGGACTCGGTCGCCGCCCCCGCGGCCGCAGCCAACCGGCCCAGCTCCTCGAGGAGCAGCGGATCGGCGGTGATGAGCAGAGCGGAGTTCTCGCGGGTCATGGCCCGAGCCTCCCCGTCTCCGGCGACGACTTCACATCGCGTCACCACCCGCTGTGGACGGGGAGCGCACGAACCCTCTCTGTGGACGGAAAGTGGCCCGGATCGCCGGCTCCCCCTCCTACCATGGGGCCATGGCCCGGACCGCGGCGTTCTTCGACCTCGACAAGACGATCATCGCGAAGTCGAGCACGCTGGCCTTCTCCAAGCCGTTCCAGGCGGGCGGACTGATCTCGCGGAAGGCGCTCCTGCGCTCGGCGTACAGCCAGTTCGTCTACGTGGTCGGCGGCGCCGACCACGACCAGATGGAGAAGATGCGGAAGTTCATGTCCGAGCTCGTCACGGGCTGGGACGTGAGCACCGTCCGCGAGATCGTCGCCGACACGCTCCACAACGTCGTCGACCCGCTGGTGTACGACGAGGCCGTGCAGCTCATCGAGGAGCACCGTGCCGCCGGCCGGGACATCGTCATCGTCTCCGCCTCCGGCACCGAGGTCGTCGAGCCGATCGGCGAGATGCTGGGTGCCGACCACGTGGTGGCGACCCGGATGGAGATCGCCGAGGGGAGGTACACCGGCAGCATCGCCCTCTACGCCTACGCCGAGGAGAAGGCCCGTGCGGTCCGCGACCTGGCGGAGGAGCACGGCTACGACCTCGCCGAGTGCTTCGCCTACTCCGACTCCATCACCGACATCCACATGCTCGAGGAGGTCGGGCACCCCTTCGCGGTCAACCCCGACAAGGACCTCCGCCGGGTCGCCAAGGAACGCGAGTGGCCCGTCCTGATCTTCACCAAGCCGGTCGCGCTGCGCAGCCGCGTCCCGCTGCCGCCGCCGGGCCCCACGCTCGCCGCGCTCGCGGTGGGCGGTGCGGTCGCGCTCGGCGGGGTCCTGTGGGCCGGAGCGCGGCGCCGCAAGATCGGCGCCTGACCTCACTCGCCCGACACGCCCGCGGGCCGCGCGACACGCCGATGCCCCTTGAAGGGCGGCGCAAAGCGGCGTACAAACGGACTCAGAACAACTAGATGACGAACACGTGAGCGGGGCACCCACGCGGCGATCCACCCATCCGATGGGGTGCTGACCGAACGGGGAGAAATCCCGCGGCAGCGATTCGACCTTGCACGCCTGGTAACTCCACTTCACGTGTCCCGCGGTGGCACCCGGAATCCGATCGAGGACCGGGTGCCACCTGCACGTCCGGGGACCTCTCCTCCCCGAGCCGCCCGAGCGGACCGGTGACCTAGGCCCCTCAGCGCCCCCTCAGGACGAGCGCAGCGGCGACGCCTCGGCGCCGGCGGCGTACGCCTCGGCGGCGTAGAGCAGCCACGAGTGCAGGCCGGCACGGCCTCCGTCGCGGTAGCCGCGCAGGTTGGACTCGTACTCCGGCCGTAGCGCCAGGTGACCGGCCTCCGGGACGACGAGGGACTTCTCGTCGACGCCGCGCGCGACGAGCACGAGCCGTTCGGCCGCACGCGCGACCAGGCCGTTGTGGGACGCGAACGGCGCCACCGTCGCCAGGTCGGCGTGCACGAGCGCGGCGACGACCAAGGCCGGCGCGGTGGTGCGGCTCCCGAGCAGTTCCGCGAGCCCGCGCAGGCGCGCCGCCTGCTCGCCGCCGCGCGGGCGGCCCAGCTCCTCGTCCTCGACGGAGTCCTTGGCCGCGAGCGCGTGGAGACGGGCGAACGCCTGGAGCGGCGACTGCTTCAGAACCGGGACGAGGGAGAGCAGCTCCGTCGACAGGCGTACGGCGTCGCGCGCGATCGCGTCACCACCGGACTCGCGCACGTCGTCGAGCGTCGCGGCGGACCCTTCGAGCACCGCCGACGCGTGGGCCCCGCGCAGCAGCGACTCCGCGGTCGTCTCGGGCGAGGTGCGGCGCAGGCCGCGGTCGCGGAGCATGACGTCGATGCCATCGCGGGTCGCGGCGAACGCGGACGCCACCCCTTCGAGCGACACCAACCAGGCCAGAGGATCGTCGGTCACGAAACGAACCCTATGTAACGGGTAGCCTCAGCCATGATGACCACCCAGCCGGACCGGCCCCAGGACAGGCCGCAGCAGGACCCGGGCCGCTCCTTCGGCAGCGTCGCCGGGTCCTACGAGCGCGGCCGCCCGACCTACCCGCGTGAGGCGGTCGAGTGGCTCGTCGGCACCGAGCCCGTCTCCGTGCTCGAGCTCGGCGCCGGCACGGGCAAGCTCACCGAGCTGCTGGTCGGGCTGGGGCACGACGTCTTCGCGACCGACCCCGACGAGGCGATGCTCGACGTGCTGTCGGCCAAGCTGCCCGACGTCCGGGCGACCGTCGGGACCGCCGAGCAGATCCCCTCCGGCGACGGCCTGTACGACGTCGTCGTGGCCGGCCAGGCGTTCCACTGGTTCGACCTCGACCGGGCGCTGCCCGAGATCGTGCGCGTGCTGCGCCCCGGCGGCCGGCTCGCCCTGGTGTGGAACAGCCGCGACGAGCGCATCCCCTGGGTGCGCAGGCTCGGCGCGCTCCTCGGTCGGCAGGACCAGGAGACGGATCCGACCAGGCCGATCGACGACTCGGCGCTCTTCAGCGCCGTCGACACCACGATCTTCCGCCACTGGCAGACCGTCGACCGCGACTCCGTCCAGGATCTCGTCCTCTCCCGCTCCAACATCGCGGTCCTCCCCGAGGCGGAGCGCGAGGCGAAGCGGGCCGAGGTGCTCGCGTTCTACGACGACTACGGCCGCGGCATGGACGGGATGCAACTGCCCTACAACTGCCGCTGCTTCCGTACGGCCGTGCTGCCGCACGTGCAGACCAAGCGCACCGTCGAGATCGCGGAGCCCGCGGAGCCGGCGCCGGGCCTCTCCTCAGGGCTCCACGTGCCGCGTCGCCCCACCGACACCGCCGACCGGCTCCCCCGGGTCGTCACCGACGCCACGTCGGGTGACGACGGCAGCGACACCGGAATGATCCTCATCGACTTCCGCTGAGCCGAGCCGGTGAGCCGGTGAGCCGAGCCGGTGAGCCTGCGAGGGAGGCCGGGCGCGCTCAGACCTCCCGCCAGGACGCGCTCTCCTGGTCGTGACCGTGCGCGGCCATGAGGGTCAGCCCGCCGTCGACGGTGTAGGAGGACCCGGTGACGTAGGCCGCGCGCGGCGACGCGAGGAACGCGATCACCGAAGCGACCTCGGCGACGTGACCGGGGCGACCGAGCGGGTTGCCGGGCCGCTCCTGGTGGTAGGCGTCGGCCTCGTCCATCCCGGTCATCTGTGTCGCGATCTCCCCCGGCGCCACGCTGTTGACCGTGATCTGGTGCTCGCCGAGCTCGAGCGCCATCACCTGCGTCAGCATGCCCAACCCCGCCTTGGCAGCGCAGTAGGCGGCCGACCCGACGCGCGGCACGTGCTCGTGCACGCTCGTCACGTTGATGATGCGACCGCCCGTGCCGGCGTCGACCATCCGCTGCGCCGCCCGCTGGGCGACCAGGAACGGGCCGTCGAGATCGGTCGCCATGACCTCGCGCCAACGGTCGTAGGAGAGATCGAGCGCGAGGTCGCTGTGGCCGGTGCCCGCGACGTTGACCAGCACGCCGAGGCCGCCGAGCTGCTCGACCAGCCGGTCGACCACGTCGCCCGCCGTGGCGGTCGCGGCGTCGAAGGGCTCCACGAAGGCGCGCTGACCGCGCGCCTCGACCGCCTCGACGGTGCCGCGCGCAGCCTCCACGTCGTGGTGACAGGTCAGCCCGACGTCGTACCCCTCGACGGCGAGGAGCTCCGCCGTCGCGGCTCCGATGCCCGAGTCGCTGCCGGTGACGATCGCGAGACGTGGATGGGACATGGGTCCTCCTGGGTCGAGAGAGCGGTTCGGGTGCCGGCGAGACACGCCGCGGGCACGCCCGCTGGCGGGTCAGTCGGTCCGGACGTGCGCATAGGCGTGCTGCAGGAAGTCCGAGCCGCCCACGATCGAGAACACCGCCGCCCAGGTGCGAGCCAGACGTGGTGCGAGGGTGAGCGCGGCGACGTACCCGGTCGCGATCCACGGCGTCACGCAGAACGGGCAGGTGAGCATCTCACCGACCACGTGCCGGACGGGCTCCTCCCGCGGCGACTCCGCCACCTCGGCCGAGCCGATGTTCTCCTCGAAGTGCGTGAACGGCGCGCGCAGCGGGGTCGTCACACCGTCCTTCGAGACCAAGCGGGCGAACTTGTGGGCCGCGACCGCGCCGAGCACGAGGTCGGGGACGGCGTACGCCGCCGGCGGCTCGCGTCCGGTGACGCGGCTCAGCGCTCCCGCTGCCGCCACCGCCGAGCCGAAGACGGACATGACGGTGAGATAGCCGGCGATGCGGTAGTGCGCGTGGGGGCTGTCAGCCATGCCGGGTCGGTACCCGGCCGCCCGTCGGCCTAACGGGTGTCGGCGTCGTCGCCCGACTCCGCCGCTGTCACCTCGAGCCGGCGAGCGACAGCCCGAGGAGGGCACGGGCGCGGGACGCGACCAGCTCGACGACGTCGGGGTGCGGGCCGATCACCTCGGCGACGGCCTCGGCGCCCGCGGACCGGCCGAGCTCGCGGGCCCGGTCGGCGAAGTGACCGGGCGAGAGCAGGTAGGGCGACACCGCGTCGCCGGGACGTACGACGTCGAGCACGCGCGGACCGAGACCGGCGAGCGTGGCGAGGCGTACGGGCGCGCCCCACTGCCCCGACAGCAGGTCGGCCGCGGCCGCGAGGTCCGCGGTGGCGGCGGGATCCCGCGAGCCGGCCGCCACCATCGTGACCGGCTGCCCACGCACCGCGCCGGCGGCGAGCAGCCGCTCGACCTGGGCGGACGCCAGGAGCGGGTCCGGACCGAGGGGCCCACCGAGCTCGACGCGCCCGGGTGCGTCGGCGACGGCGGCAGGCAGGTCGACCCGGAGGTGGTAGCCGGTCGACAGCAGCAGGGGTACGACGAGGGTCGGCCCATCATCGGCGCCCCACGGATCGACACGCAGTGGATCGACACGCGGCGGATCGACACGCGGCGGATCGACACGCGGCGGATCGACGCCCAGGAGACCAGCGGGCGGACCGGCGCGCAGGACGTCACCCAGGAGCGGCGGACAGAGCTCGACGTACGACGCCACGGCGGGCAGCCCGAGCCGGGCGCCCGCGGCGCGGGTGAGCGCCGCGGCCACGATGTTGCCCTCGACCTGCCGCGTGCCGTGCGCGACCGTCACGAGCCGCGGCCCGGACACCGGCGCGCTCACGGTGCGACCGCCAGCCGGTAGCCGCGCTTCACGACGGTCTGCACGGCCTTGGTCCCGAGCGCCGAGCGCAGCCGGGCGACGGCCATCTCGACGGCGTGCTCCGAGCCGGCGGTGCCGGAAGGCAGCATGGCCAGCAGGGCCCGCCGGGACACGACGTTGCCGGGGTTGGCGACGAGCGCCTGCAGGACCGCCGCGGGCGCCGCCGACAGCCTCACCTCGACGCCGTCGAGCAGCACGGTCCCGGTGTCGGGGTCGCCGTGCAGGAGCAGCTGGTGACCACCGACGAGCTCGATCGTCAGACCGGCACGACGCGAGGGCAGCTCGACCTCGAGCTGCTTGACCATCGCGACGAGCCGCGAGCGGTCGGGGAAGATCGTCGGCACGCCCCACATCTCGAAGGCGGCCGCGGTGACCGGACCGACGCAGGCCGCGACCACGTCGGCCTGGAAGGCCGAGACGACGTCATCCCGGCGACCCACCGACGAGGCGGCCTGCATCAGCGCCGCGACGGCCGGTGCCGAGGTGAAGGTGACCGCGTCGAGCTCGCCGTCGGCGACGAGCTCGACCAGCCGGAACATCGGCTCGAGGTCGGCCGCCTGCTCGACCCGGTAGACCGTCACCGTCACGACCTCGGCGCCCTGGCGCCGCAGCGCGTGCGCGACCATCGAGAGCGACTGGCCGTGCTCCTGGACGACGATCCGCTTCCCGGTGAGGTCGCGCCCGCGCAGGTGCTCGAGGACGTCGTCGAACTCCTCCGACGCCGGCGCCCACAGCTCCCGCAGGCCGCGCGCCCGGAGCGCCCCGACGGACTTGGGTCCGCGGGCGAGGATCTCGGCGCGGCCCAGGACCTCGAGGAGAGGGGCGAGCAGGCCCCACGACTCGGCGGCGTCGAACCACGCACGCGTGCCGATCCCGGTGGTCGCGAGGAACATGTCGACCTTGTCCGCCAGCACCGACTCCGTCGCGGCCCGCAACTGCTCGGCGTCGACACGGTTGGGGTCGATCGAGAGCGCCGGCGCCCACTCGACGGTGGCGCCGCGACGCTCCAGCAGGGTGATCTGCTCGTCGGCCTTCCGCGTCGCGGTGACCCCGATGCGGAACCCGGAGAGCGGCAGGTCCGTCACTCGCCCGCCCCTTTGACCGGCTCCGCTCCGGCCGGCTCCGCTCCGGCCAACTCCGCTCCGGCCAACTCCGCTCCGGCCAACTCCGATCCGGCCAGCACAGCCCCGACCAGCACCATGCCGTCCGCGACCTCCACGGCGTACGACGGCACCCGGACCGTCGCGTCGTCGAGGCACTCCCCCGTCGCCAGGGCGAAGGCCTGCTTGTGGATCGGACTGGCCACGAAGTCCACGCTCTCCTCGCCCTCGGGCCCCTTCTGGGTGCGGGTCCCCACGATGCCGCGCGCGAGCACCGATGCCCGCGAGAAAGGATCGTAGTTCCCCAAGGCGTAGACCCGGCCGTCGTAGGTCTTGAAGACCGCGACCGCCTGCCCGTCCACGAGGGCGGTGACGCCCGACTCCGGGTCGATCTCGTCGACGCGGCAGACCGGTGTGAAGGTCGCCGGGCTCGGGTGGTTCATCGGGGTCCTCCCACCGGGATCGAGGCGCCGAGCAGGACCGGCTCCTGGGCCTGCGGCTCGTCGTGGAGTTCAGGGACGATCTGGCCGCGATTGACGCCGAAGCTGATGTTGGGGTCGGGCGTCTCGGGGGCGTTGACGAAGGAGACGAAGCGGCGCAGCTTGTCGGGGTCGTCCAAGGTGGCCTTCCACTCGTCGAAGTAGCCGTCGATGTGGTGTGTCATCGCCGCCTCCAGCTCGCTGCCGAGTCCGAGCACGTCGTCGACGACGACCTCGCGGACGCGGTCGAGGCCGCCGTCGAGCGACTCGATCCAGGTGGAGGTCCGCTGGAGCCGGTCGGCGGTGCGGATGTAGTACATGAGGAACCGGTCGAGATAGCGGACGAGCGTCTCGGTGTCGAGGTCGCCGGCGAGCAGCTGGGCGTGGGCCGGGATGGCGCCGCCGTTGCCGCCGACGTACAGGTTCCACCCCTTCTCGGTGGCGATGACGCCGAAGTCCTTGCCACGCGCCTCCGCGCACTCCCGGGCGCAGCCGGAGACACCGCCCTTGAGCTTGTGCGGGCTCCGCAGCCCGCGGTAGCGCAGCTCGAGGTCGATCGCGAGCCCGACCGAGTCCTGCACGCCGTAGCGGCACCAGGTCGACCCCACGCACGACTTCACCGTGCGCAGCGCCTTGCCGTAGGCATGGCCCGACTCGAAGCCCGCGTCGACCAGGCGCCGCCAGATCTCCGGCAGCTGCTCCATCCGGGCGCCGAAGAGGTCGATCCGCTGACCGCCGGTGATCTTGGTGTAGAGCCCGAAGTCGCGGGCCACCTCGCCGAGCACAATGAGCTTCTCCGGGGTGATCTCGCCGCCGGGCACCCGCGGCACGACCGAGTAGGTGCCGTTCTTCTGCAGGTTGGCGAGGTAGGCGTCGTTGGTGTCCTGGAGCTGGCGGTTGCCTTGCTCGAGCACGTGCTGGTTGAGCTGGCTGGCCAGGATGCTGGCGATCGCCGGCTTGCAGATGTCGCAGCCGCGGCCGGTGCCGTGCGCCTCGATGATCTCGTCGAAGGAGCGGTAGCCGTGGATGAGGACGACGTCGAAGAGCTCCGCCCGCGTAAGCCGGAAGTGCTCGCACAGGCTCTTGTCGACCACCTTGCCCTGGGCGGCGAAGTAGTCCTCGACGATCTTCTTGACCTGCGGCTTGCAGGAGCCGCAGGTGGAGCCGGCCTTGGTCTCGCGGGTCACGTCCGCGGCGGTCTCACAGCCGGCATCGACGGCCGCCTCGATCTGGCCCTTCGTGACGTTGTTGCAGGAGCAGACCTGCGCCTCGGCGGGAAGCGCGACGGCCGCGCCGCCACCGGACCCGGCCGGGAGGATCAGCTCCTCGGGGTTCGCCGGGAGCGGGATGCCCGGGCTGGTCGGCGTGGCGACCATCGGCCGCAGCATGCCGTACGACGACGCGTCACCGACCAGCACGCCACCGAGCAGCCGGGTGCCGTCCTCGCTGATGACCAGCTTCTTGTAGATGCCGGCGACGTCGTCGGCGTAGACGAGCTCGAGCGACCCCTCGGTGGTGCCGTGGGCGTCCCCGAAGCTGGCGACGTCGACGCCGAGGAGCTTGAGCTTGGTCGACATGTCGGCGCCGGTGAAGGCGCCCGCGCCGCCGAGCATCGCGTCGACGACGACCTCGGCCATCGCGTAGCCGGGGGCCACCAGGCCGTACATCCGGCCGCCGGGCGCCGCGCACTCCCCGATCGCCCAGATGTGCTCATCAGAGGATCGGCACTGCTCGTCGACGAGGACGCCGCCGCGCTCGGCGACCTCGAGTCCGGCGGTGCGGGCGAGGCCGTCGCGGGGACGGATGCCAGCGGAGAAGATGACCAGATCGACGTCGAGCGCGAGCCGGTCCTTGAGCGCGAGACCCGTGACCTTCCGGTTCGGGCCGGAGGTGCCGAGGACGGCCTCCGTCATGGCGCCGGTGTGGATGGTCAGCCCGAGGTCGCAGATGTGGCGGTTGAGGGTGCGGCCGCCCGCCTCGTCCACCTGGACCGACATCAGCCGCGGGTTCATCTCGACCACGTGCGTCTCGACGCCCAGCTGGTGGAGCGCGTTGGCGGCCTCGAGACCGAGGAGCCCGCCGCCGATGACGGCCCCGGCCTTCGCCTTCTTCGCGGCCTTCCGGATCGCCTCGAGATCGTCGATGGTGCGGTAGACGAAGGCGCCCGGCAGGTCGTGGCCCGGCACGGGTGGCACGAACGGCGCGGCGCCGGCGGCGAGCACCAGCTCGTCGTACGGCAGCTCCTCCCCGTCGCTCAGCGTCACGACCCGCTGCCGGGGCGAGATCGCCACGACCGCGGTCCCGAGGCGGAGGCTGACCCGCGGGTCGTCGTACCGACCGGCGGGCAGGAAGGACAGCGCCTCCGCGCCGACCTCGAAGAAGGAGGTGAGGGCGACGCGGTCGTACGCCGGTCGCGACTCCTCCCCGATCACGACGATGTCGTGGGTCTCGGTCAGGCCGCGCTCGATCGCGGCCTGGACGAACCGGTGGCCGACCATGCCGTGGCCGACGACGACCAGGGTCTTGCGAGTGTTCATGGGGTGCTCCGTCCTTTCGCGCCCGGTGGACGAATCGACGGTAGAAAGCGCCTGTTCGGGGCCTGTATCGCTCGGGTGACCCGCTCGGTGACGTCTTCCTCACCACCTCACAGGGCTCACCGGCTCACGGCGCACCAGCGGGCACGACGGCTCCCAGCAGAGCCGTGACGGTGCCCGTGCAGCCGCCGCAGCCGGTGGTGGCGCGGGTGGTCTCGCGCACCTCCTCGAGCGAGTTGCACGCCCGGATGCGACCGGCGCTCACCCCGGCACAGGCACAGACCTCGGCCTCGTCGGGCAGGGCGACCTCCGCCGGGCGGGGCGCGACGTCCGGGAGCAGCAACGCTCCCGCCTCGCGTGCGCCGAGCACGGTCCCGCGGTCGAAGTGCTGCGTGATCACCCCGATGCGGGAGAGGTCGCCGACGAGCGTGCCGGCCACGATCCGCCCGTCGCGGACAACGAGGCGGCGGTGCGTCCCCGTGATCGGGTTGGACACCTCCACGACCTCACCGGGCTCGTGCAGGGGATCACCGAGCACGGCCACCTCGAGGTCCGTCGCGCGCAGCCGGGCGACCAGGCGATGGCCGTCGTAGACCGCGTCGTCGCCGACCAGTCGCGCCGCGACGACGCTCGCCTGCTCCCAGGCGGGCGTCACGAAACCGTGCGTGAGACTGTCGTGCTCCACGCAGTCGCCGACGGCGTACACGTGCGGGTCGTCGACGCTCGCCAGGTCATCGCCGACGACGATGCCGCGCCGGACGGTGAGGCCGGCCCGGCGGGCGAGGTTGACGTTCGGCCGTCCGCCGGCGGTGAGCACCACGAGGTCGGTCTCGAGCGTGACGCCGTTGTCGAGGCGGAGCCCCTCGTCGGTGAGGCGTACGGCGCGGGCACCCGTATAGACCTGGGTGCCCAACCGGGCGAGCGAGCGGCGCAGCACGGCGCCGGCCTTCGCGTCGACCTGGCTGCGGAGCAGGTGCTCGCCGCCCTCGACGATCTCGGTCGCCAGTCCCCGGATCGCCAACGCCCGCGCGACCTGCAGCCCGAGCAGGCCGCCACCGACGACGACCGCGCGCCGGGCTGACGGGACGACGTCGAGCAGGCGGGCGCAGTCGTCGAGGCCGCGGAACGCGTGCACGCGCGGATCGAGGGTGCCGTCCATCCGGACCAGCCCCCGGATCGGCGGCAGCGTCGGGATGGCGCCGGTCGCCAGCACGAGCCGGTCGTAGGGCACCTCCGTCCGGTCCGCGAGCTCCACGGCCCGCTGCCCTGCCGGCCGGTCACGGTGCAGGTCCACGACGCGCGTGCCGAGCCGCAGGTCGACGCCGTGCGCGGCATACCACTCCGGCGCGCGCAGGGTCAGCGCGCCCGGCCGGTGCGTGCCCTCGAGGACGGCAGAGAGCAGGACCCGGTTGTACGCCGGATGCCGCTCCTCGCCCAGCACGGTCACCTGCAGGGGCTCGGCGGTCGAGCCGGCCGAGACCCGGGTCACCAGCTCCTCCACCAGCCGCGCCGACGCCATGCCGTGGCCGACCACCACGATCCGCTCGGTCATGCCGTCACCGTCGGGCCGGGCACCGTCGAGTCGGGCACCGTCGAAACGCGCGCGGCACAGACCTTGAACTCCGGCATCCGGGAGGACGGGTCGAGGGCGTCGTTGGTGAGCTTGTTGGCGCCCACCCAGTGGAACGGCACGAAGACCGTGTCCGGCCGGATGGAGGTGACCACCCGCGCGGGGGCGCGCATCACCCCGCGCGGGGTGGTCACGACGAGGAGCTCGCCGTCGGCCGCACCGATGCGGTCGGCGAGCATGGGGTGGACCTCCACGAACGGCCCGTCGTCGGGAAGCTCCTTGATGCGCCGGGTCTGCGCGCCGGACTGGTATTGCGCAAGCACCCGCCCGGTCGTGAGGTGCAGCGGGTACGACGCCGACGGCTCCTCCGCGGGCCCGGTGTGCGCCACGTCGACGAAGCGGGCACGGCCGTCCGGCGTGGGGAACCCGTCGGCGAAGAGGCGCGGGGTCCCCGGGTGCGGCGCGGCCTCGTCGGTCGAAGCGGCCTCGTCGGTCTGGGCGGTCGGGGCGGGATCGATGGCGGGGCACGGCCAGAAGACCCCGTCCTCGGCCCGGATCCGGTCGTAGGTGATGCCGCTGTAGTCCGCTCGCCCGCCCCTGGTGGCCTCGCGGAGCTCGGCGAAGACCTCCTCGGGATCGGTGGGCCAGGTCGAGGGCGCACCGAGACGCTCGGCGAGGCCGGCGATCACCTCGAGGTCGCTGCGGACCCCGTCCGGCGGGGTGACCGCCTGTTGGCGCAGGATCACCCGGCCCTCGAGGTTGGTCATCGTGCCGGTCTCCTCGGCCCACTGGGTGACCGGCAGGACGATGTCGGCGAGCGCCGCGGTCTCGCTCATCACGAGGTCGCAGACGACGAGCAGGTCGAGCGCGCCGAGCCGCTCGGCGACGTGAAGCGCGTTGGGGGCGGAGACGACGATGTTCGAGGCGAAGACGAGGAGGCTCCGGGGGCCGTCGTCCTGGCCGAGCGCGTCGAGCAGTTCATAGGCCGACCGCCCCTTCCCCGGCAGGCTCTCGGGCGGCACGCCCCAGACACCGGCGACGTGCGCGCGGGCCTCGGGGTCGTCGATCATCCGGTAGCCGGGCAGCTGGTCCGCCTTCTGGCCGTGCTCGCGGCCGCCCTGGCCGTTGCCCTGGCCGGTGAGGCAGCCGTAGCCGGCGTACTCCTTGCCGGGCATGCCGAGGGCCAGCGCGACGTTGAGCCAGGCCAGGACGGTGGCGGTGCCCTGGGCGTGCTGCTCGGCGCCACGCGCCGTCAGGACCATCACCCGCTCCGCGCCGGCGAGCATCCCGGCGAGCGCACGGACGGTCCCGGCCTCGACGCCGGTCACCCGCTCGACCCGTTCGGGCCACCACGACGCCACCCGGCGGCGTACGTCGTCGAAGCCGGTCGTCCGGGCCGCGACGTAGTCCTCGTCGACGGCGCCGGCCGCGTCGAGCAGGTGCAGGACCCCCAGCGCGAGGGCGAGGTCGGTCCCGGGGACGGGCTGGATCGCGAGGTCGGCACGCTCCGCGGTCGGCGTCACGCGGGGGTCGATGACGACGACCCGCCCGCCGCGCTCGCGGAGCCGGTCGAGGTGGCGCGCCGCCGGCGGCATCGTCTCGGCGAGGTTGGAGCCGACGAGGACGAGGACGTCGGTCCGCTCGACGTCTGCGAGCGGGAATGGCAGGCCACGGTCGATGCCGAGGGCCTGGTTGGCCGCGCTCGCCGCCGAGCTCATGCACCACCGGCCGTTGTAGTCGATCTGGCTGGTCCCGAGCGCGACCCGGGCGAGCTTGCCGAGCTGGTAGGCCTTCTCGTTCGTGAGCCCGCCTCCGCCGAAGACGGCGTTGGCGTCCGCGCCGTACGCCTCCCGCAGCGTCCGCAGCCGGCCCGCGACCAGGTCGAGGGCCTCGTCCCAGCTCACCGCCCGCAGCTCCCCGCTCGCCCGATCACGCACGAGCGGTGTCGTCAGCCGCTCCCGCGATCCGCGCAGGCCGGCAGCCGTCCAGCCCTTGCGGCAGAGCCCACCGCTCGCGGCGGCCCCGTCGGCCCCGTCGGCCCCGGAGGCATGGACATTGCGTTGCGGACGCTCCGCGACCTCCAGGCGGGGACCCGTCCGCTGGAGGGTCATCCCGCACTGGAGGCTGCAGTAGGGGCAGTGTGTGGCGGTCATGCCGAGAGGTCACTCATTCCCATCGAGAGGTCGGTCGTTCAGATCCGGACGTCGGCGAGCTCGTGCGCCCGGACGGCGCGCTTGCGCAGGTAGAACGCCCAGCAGACGACCGCACAGACCGCGTAGTAGACGACGAAGCCGACGAGCGCACCCTTGGTCGCGGCCAGCGGGTTGTGGACCCACGGCGAGCTGAACGTCACCGGGATGAGGAAGCCGCCGAGCGCGCCCATCGCGCCGACGATGCCGAGCGCCGCGGACGACTGCTTGGTCGCGGTGGCGACCGCCTGCTCCCGCTCCACGGTGCCGGGCGTGGTGGCCCTCTCGGCGTCCCTGCGCCAGATCGCCGGGATCATCTTGTACGCCGCCCCGTTGCCCACCCCCGTGGCCGCGAAGATCAGCAGGAAGAAGGCCAGGAACCAGGGGAACCACGACGTGTTGGCCGTCGCGATCGCCGGGTCGGCCGTCGGGTTCGCGGTGAGCTGCCCGAGGGTCCAGACGACGGCGAGGGTGAAGACGATGATCCCGATGATCGAGTAGAGCGTGACCTTCGCGCCGCCGTACTTGTCGGCCAACCAGCCGCCGAGCGGCCGCGCCAGGGAGCCGACCCCGGCGCCGAGGAAGGCGAAGTAGGCGAAGTAGATCCCGGTGCCGAGCGGCGCCGGCGCGGCGACCCAGAAGTTGAGCTTGATCAGCAGGGGCATCGCCGAGCTGTAGCCCATGAACGACCCGAACGTCCCGATGTAGATGATCGACATCAGCCAGGTGTGCTTGTTGCGCATGACCGAGAGCTGCTCGCGCGGGCTCGACTTCGCGACCGCCAGATTGTCCATCCACCGGGAGGCGGCGAGGACGGCGATCAGGCAGAGCGCGCCGTAGACGTACGCCGCCCGCTCCAGGTGGATCCCGCTGCCCGACGCCTTCACCAGGCCGAAGATCCCGGCACCGCCGACGATCACCGGCAGCAGGAACTGGATGACCGCCACGCCCAGGTTGCCGCCCGCGGCGTTGAGCCCGAGGGCCGTGCCCTTCTTCGCGGCGGGGAAGAAGAAGTTGATGTTGGTCATCGAGGAGGCGAAGTTGCCGCCGCCCACGCCCGAGAAGGCGGCGATGACGCAGAAGACCCAGTACGGCGTCGAGGCGTGGGTCACCGCGACGGCGTACCCCACCGTCGGGACGAGCAGCGCGAGGGCCGAGAAGATCGTCCAGTTGCGGCCGCCGAACCTCGGCACCGCGAAGGTGTAGGGAAGCCGCAGCAGCGCACCGACGAGGCTGGGGATCGCGACCAGGAAGAAGAGCTGCTGTGGCGTGAAGTCGAAGCCGACCGAGGCGAGGAAGGCCGAGCTCACGCTCCAGATCAGCCACACGGAGAAGCCGAGGTGCTCGGCGAAGATCGACCAGAGCAGATTCCGGCGAGCGATCCTCGCGCCGGTGGACTCCCAGAACTCGGCGTCCTCGGGGCGCCAGTCCTCGATCCAGCGGCGGGTCCTTCGGCTGAGGGGGCGAGTGGTCATGCCGACGATGCTCGGCAGCGGCTGTCACGCCGCCGCTCCGTCAGCGTTCGGGTTCGGTCACATTCCCCTCACGGTCTCACTGCGCGAGCGGCTCGCCCCACGGGCGGCAGCGCGGGCGGACGGGCTGGGCCGACGCCTCGGGACGGGTTGGCGAGCCGGTGGGTTCACGCGACGTACCGCGGCGCCATCGACTCCATCTGCTCGATGACGAGCCGGATCGCCTCCGGCTGCTTGTCGGGCGGGTACTTGTACTTCACCAGCAGCCGCTTGATCGACGACCGCAGTTTCGCGCGTACGTCGTCGCGGACCGTCCAGTCGGTCTTGATGTCGCGACGCATGATGGCGACAAGGTCACGCGCGATCTTGGCGAGCACCTCGTCACCCTGCAGCTCCACCGCCGACTCGTTGCTCGAGACGGCGTCGTAGAACGCCAGCTCGTCGGAGGACAGCGGCGGGTCGAAACGGCGCCCGCGGTTGCCCTCGTCGGCGACCTCCTGGGCAAGCTCGATGAGCTCGGCGATGACCTCAGCCGAGGTGAGCTGCTGGTTGATGTACTTGTTCATCAGCTCCTTGATCCGTTCGGAGAACGCCCGTTCCCGGATCAGGTTGTGCCGCGTCGCCTTCGTGGACTCCTCGGTGAGCAGGTCGCGCAGGGCCTCGATCGCCAGATGAGGGTTCTCGGCACGCTGTGCCCTCGCCAGGTAGTCGGGGCCGAGGTCGTCGAGCGAGGGCTTGGGGAGACCAGCCGCGTCGTAGATGTCGACGATCTCACCGGTGGCGGTCGACTCCGCGAGCAGCGCGGAGAGCATCCGTTGGATCTCCTCGGGAACTGGACGTCCCTCCGACTGCCGCTCCTGGGCGTCGTACTTGCCCATCCAGACGCGGACCTCCTCGTAGAACTTCACCGCAGGGCGAAGGTCGGCGAGGGTCTCGCTGCCGGCGGCGAGCGCCCAGGCCCGGGCGAGCTGGTTGGCGAGCTTGCGGAAGCGGTCGACGAGTCGCTCCTCGCCTTCGCCGACCTGGTTGCCGGGCGTGGAGGGCGAGCGCAGGTAGTTCGTGAGGCCCACGGCGGCCTTGATCCACGCCCGGGTCTGGCCGTCGAGCTGCTTGCGCCAGCGGTAGCCCGCGCAGAGGGCGTCGATCGCCTCGACGAGCGACCGCGCCAGGGCCGCGGCCTCGTCGACGTCGCGCCCGACCGGCTTCTCCGCGCGGTCGGTCGCGGTGTATTCGGCGAGCGCCGCGTTGAGGTTCTCGGCGAGCGGGGCGTACGCGACGAGCAGACCGTTGGGCTTGCCCCGGAAGGTGCGGTTGACCCGGGCGAGGGTCTGCATCAGCAGCGCCCCCTTGAGTGGCCGGTCGAGGTAGAGCGTGTGGAGCGGCGGCGCATCGAACCCGGTCAGCATCATGTCCTTGACGATGACGATCTGCAGCGGGTCGGCGGCGTCCTTGAGACGCTTCTGGATGACCTTGTTCAAAGCGTCCCGCCGGACATGCTTCGCGACCAGGCCCGAGTCGGATGCCGACCCGGAGTAGACGACCTTGATCACGCCCGCGTCGACGGAGTCGGAGTGCCACTCCGGCCGCAGCGCGACGATCTCCTCATAGAGCTGCGCGCAGATCTCGCGCGTCGCCCCCACGATGAAGGCCTTGCCGGGCGACCCCTGCCCGTCCGACGACGCAAGGAACGGCCTCATCGCCTCGGCGCGGGCCCCCCAGTGGTCGAGGATGTCGGCGGCGAGCGCCTCGAGCCGCGCGGGAGCGCCGTACACGGCGTTGATGACGGCGACGGACTTCTCGACCCTCGCCCGCTCGACGTCGTCAAGGCCGAGCGTCACCTCGTCAGCCGCAGCGTCGAGCTCATCGTCGCTCACCTCGCCCGCGAGCCGGACCTGGATGAGCCGCGGCTCGAAGTAGACCGGCACGGTCGCGCCGTCCTCGACCGCCCGGGTGAGGTCATAGGTGTCGATGACCTTGCCGAAGACCTCCTCGGTGTTGCGGTCATCGAAGGAGATCGGCGTCCCGGTGAACGCGATGAACGCCGCGTGCGGAAGCGCGTCGCGGATGTGCCGGGCATAGCCGTCGAGGTCGTCGTAGTGGCTGCGGTGTGCCTCATCGACGACCACGATGATGTTGCGCCGGTCGGTCAGGAGCGGATGGTCGAGCCCGGACTTCTTCTCCTCCTCGGTGAGGCCGAACTTCTGCAGCGTCGTGAAGTAGATCCCGCCGGTCGTCCGTTGCGTGAGCTCCTCCCGTAGCTGCCCGCGGGTGGTCACCTTGACCGGGCTCTCGCTGAGGAGACGGCTCCGGTTGAAGGTCTCGAAGAGCTGGCTGTCGAGCTCCGTGCGGTCGGTGACGACGACGATCGTCGGGTTCTTGAGCTTCGGCTGCTTGGAGACGAGGTGGGCGTAGAGCTCCATCTCCATCGACTTCCCCGAGCCCTGGGTGTGCCAGACCACCCCGGCCTTGCCGTTGCTCTCGACGGCGGCGACCGTCGAGCCGACGGCCTTGGTGACAGCGAAGTACTGGTGCGGCTTGGCGATCCGCTTCGCCAGGCCGCTGTGCTCATACCCGCCGGCGCCCTCGTCGAAGGCGATGAAGTTGCGCTGCAGCTGCAGGAAGCGTTCCGGGTTGCAGACCCCGTCGATGAGGTATTCGAGCTCGATCCCGATCGAGTCATCGTATGGGTCGGTGCCGGGCTTGATCGGCCGGCCGTTGTCGTCGACGTTCCAGGGCGAGTAGTGGTTGTACGGCGTGAAGGCCGTCCCGTAGCGGGCGGTGATCCCGTCGCTGACGATGGTGAGGACGCTGAACCGGAACGCCAGCGGGAACTCGCGCAGGTAGGTCTGCAGCTGGGCGTACGCCGCCGCGAGGTCCGCCTGCTCGGAGCCGGCCTTCTTGAGCTCGACGATGACCACCGGCAGGCCGTTGAGGTAGAGGACCACGTCGAAGCGGCGCTCCACGTCGGCGTTGCGGATGGTCACCTGGTTGACGGCCAGGAAGTCGTTGTCCTCGACGCGGTGGCTGACCAGCCGGATGGTCGGGTTCTGCTCGACGCCGTCGCGGTCGACGTACGAGATCCCGCGATAGCCGTCGACGAGGATCCGGTGGAGCCGGTAGTTCTCGGCGATCGCGTCCTGGGACGTGGGGGCGACGATCTCGGCGAGCGCCTGCTCGAGGTACTCCCCCGGCACGAGCGGGTTGAGCCGCCGCAGGGCCTCGAGCGTCCGCCCGCGGAGCACGACGTCGTCCCAGCCGTCCCGGCCGCTCGGCGTGCCCGGCGCAATCTCGGGCCCGTGTCCGGTCGTCCACTCGTGCTCGTAGAGCTTCTCGAGAGCGATCTGCTCCCACTCGGCCTCGCTGACCATGCGCCACCCCTTACCTCGGTGAAGTGCCCAGGGACACCTTGCCGTGCTGGCGGCTCTCGCGCAGGTCGCGTGCTGATAACGGGTCTTCACAGCCCGTTTCATCATCACCGCCGCCGGCGGTGGTGGCCGCGGCGACAGACGCCGAGAGGGCCGGACGCACACCACCAAGCGCAAGACGTCCGGCCCTCGGGCGCAGGAGCCTACGACACGGCGGGCCGCTCGCACTACGCTGCCTGCGATGCTTGACGCCGTCCGTGACCAGATCGACGATCTCACCGCCCGTGTGCCCCGCGACGAGATCGCGCCGACGCTCGAGTCGGTGGGGCGAGAGCTCCCGCACGGGGCGGAGAGCCGGGCGGAGTATTTCTCCTCGGCCGCGGACTGGTACGTCATGATGGCGGCGTACGACGACGCGCGCCGCTGCCTCGACGAGGCGCGGGCCGACGGCGGCGAGACCACGGTCGACGTGGACGTCCAGCTCGTCGACCTCCTGCTGCGGTCCGACGACCGTGGCGAGCTGGAGTCGACCGTCACCCGACTCCGGCATCGAGCTCGCGAGCTCGACGACCTCGATCGGCAGATGGTGGCCGAGTCATTCGAGGAGGCCGGTCGCCTGGAGGACGCCCACCGTTGGTTCACCGTCGTCCTCCGCGACACCGATCCGGACGACCTGGACGCCTATCACCCGGCCTATCCCGCGTCCCTGGGCCGGCTCCGGGTGCGGAAGGCGCTCGGCCTGCCCACCGACCGGTTCGACGCCGCGGCCGAGCGCGCACGACGATCGGCGCGCCTCGACGCACCCGACGCCGTCGACGATGCCCCTGGCACAGTGCGAGGTGAGCCCGTCCGCCTGGCGGTGCTCTACTGGCCGCCCTCCGAGCTCGAACGGCTCGCCGAGCGCTGGCCCGAGGAGGGCGCCGGCTACGGCACGCCCGAGGAACACCGTGCCTCGATCCGCGAGGCCCTACGCAGCTACGCAGACAAGGGCACGCCGGTGAGCGTCGCCCACGGTGACGTCGATGAGTACGCCGCCTACTGTGCCGCGCGCGACCTCGATCCCGAGGAGTCGGGCAGCCGCGCGGCGTACTCCGCAGAGCTGGCCCGAACCGGCCGCGCTCGCGCCTGGCCGCCGGGACGCAACGAGTCATGCTGGTGCGGCTCCGGCGTGAAGTTCAAGCGCTGCTGCGGTCGGCCAGGGGCCTGACCCTCACTGCCTGTCTAGGTGCGTCGGTGGAATCGGTAGTCGCCGTTGGGCAACCGGGTCAGGTCGTAGGCCGGGTCGTGGGCGCGGCGGTGGTGGTGGCCGCAGAGGAGGACTCCGTCGGCCAGGTCGGTTCGTCCGCCTTTCGACCACGGCTGGAGGTGGTGGGCGTCGGTCCACGCGGCGGGGACGGTGCAGCCCTCGGCGCGGCAGGTCTTGTCCCGCAGCCGCAGTGCCTTGCGCTGAGCGGGGCTGAACAGCCGGCGTGCCCGGCCCAGGTCCAGGGGCTCCGACTTCGCGCCGAGGACCGCGGGCAGGATCTTGGCGGTGCACGCCAGCCGGCGGGCCTCGGCCGCGGTGATCGGCACCCCGCCGCCCAGCTCCGCGGCCGCGAGCCGGGCCTGGAGCTTGTCGTGGTCGATGGTCACGATCAGCGTGGTGGCGTCCCCGCCGTGGGCGGGCACCCGGCCGGGGTCGATGCTCTCCAGCAGTTGGGCGAACGCCTCGGCCAGCACCCGCGGCCGAGGCAGCCGGCCCCCGTCGGCCTCCAGGGCGGCGAGGCGGGGTTGGGCGTAGGCCTCGACCAGCACCCGGAGCCGTTCGCCGACCGCCTCGGGCACCAGCCCCACGATCCGGGTCAGGCCGTCCCCGGCCGGGGTGATCGACAGACAGCTCTTCCGCCGCGCTTGTTCCTCCAGCCGGGCCAGCGCCCGCGCGTCCGCGTCCTCGGCGGCCTGCGGGGCGACCACCTCGAGCAGGTGTGCCGCCAGCCGCCGCAACTCGGCCGGAGTGTGGGTGGCGGCCAGGTGAACCAGGTGCGCCTCCGCGCGCGCCAGCGTCTCGGCATCCACCTCCGGGTCGGGCGCGAGGTGGTCGAGCGCGGCGGT
>NZ_JBFPJR010000030.1:0-50141 GCF_040838215.1 Nocardioides eburneus
AGCTGGGCGGCGGGGTGCCGCTGTCCGCGGCCGAGGCCCGCCGGCTGGCGTGCACCGCCAAGATCCTGCCCGCGGTCTTCGGCGGGAAGTCGGAGCCGTTGGACCTGGGCCGGGCACGGCGACTGTTCAGCCCCGCCCAGCGCAAGGCACTGCGGCTACGGGACAAGACCTGCCGCGCCGAGGGTTGCACCGTCCCCGCCGCGTGGACCGACGCCCACCACCTCCAACCGTGGTCGAAAGGCGGACGGACCGACCTGGCCGACGGGGTCCTCCTCTGCGGCCACCACCACCACCGCGCCCACGACCCGGCCTACGACATGACCCGGCTTCCCAACGGCGACTACCGATTCCACCGACGCACCTAGGCCGTGCTGCTCAAGGAAGTTGGCGAGCTGGGTGCGCGCCAGACTTCGCCGTCGCGCAGCGGCATTCTCCATGCGGGCCTTGTCGCCCGCCTGCAACGGTGCGGCCGCGACGTCCATCTCGCTGCGTAAGGTGTTGCCTCGTCTGCCTCCCCGTGATGTCAACGCGAGCGCGGACGGTTTCCCGTTGGACCGAAGGATTGATTGAGCCGTGCCCACCCGACCTGAGATCGTCTGCATCTGCGGCTCTACCCGGTTCGTGAACGAGATGCGTGCGGCGAACCGTGATCTGACTTTCGCGGGTGTCATCGTCGTCGCGCCAGGCGAAGCAGACGAGTTGATCACCAAGGAGCAGAAGACCGCGCTGGATGCCCTTCACCTGCGCAAGATCGACCTGGCTGACCGGGTGCTGGTCGTCAACCCAGGCGGGTATATCGGCGAGTCCACGAGCAGGGAGATCGCCTACGCCCGCGCCACCGGCAAGCCGATCTCGTTCACCGATCCCGGCTGACCGGTAGACGCTTCGTGGTCCGCGGGCAACCATTCTCGGTCACCCGATATCGTCCAGCGGCACGGCTGTCGCCGATGTCAGCGGACGGCAATTGTCGTGACCTGCGCGCGTCGGGTTCCGTAGCCTCACGGTCATGCGTGAACCCGACGCTGCCTTCGCGGATCCACGGCTCGCTGCTCTTTACGACTTCATCGAGGGCGATAGATCGGACCTCGACACCTATGCCGCGATCGCTCAGGAAGTGGGCGCGCGACGGGTGGTCGACATCGGGTGCGGCACCGGGTCGCTCGCGCTCCGACTGGCGGACCGAGGACTTGCGGTGTTCGGGGTCGATCCGGCCCAGGCGTCGTTGGATGTCGCCCGTCGGAAGCCGGGCGCTGCGAGGGTGACGTGGGTCGTGGGCGATGCGACGGCTGCGGCACGTCTCGATCCGGTCGCCGACCTGGTCGTGATGACCGGCAACGTCGCGCAGGTATTCGTCTCCGACGCCGACTGGCATCTCACGCTCGGCGCGGTCCGCGCCTGTCTCCGCCCGGGCGGATGGTTCGCGTTCGAGACCAGGAGGCCCGAGGTCCGTGCCTGGGAGAGGTGGCCGGTCGATGCGACGGAGCTGTCACTTCCCGGCGGGGTCCCCGCGGTCCTCTCCAGGACGGTGACCGAGGTGGCGCTTCCGCTGGTGACGTTCGAGTCGACGATCACCCTCGACGGTGAGGAGCTGCGCTCGGTCTCGACCTTGCGCTTCCGTCGACGCCGTGACGTGGAGCGAGACCTCGACGAGCACGGCCTCGAGGTCATCGATGTCCGCGACGCGCCGGACCGTCCTTGTCAGGAGCTCGTGTTCGTTGCTCGACGGCTCGGCCCGTGACGTGCCCTCACCACACGAGCGATCGCCCGTGCCGGATGTTACATTGGGCGCGCGCCGTTGATCTCGGCGTAGCATCCCGCGGAGCATCGGGCTCCACCCGATGCTTCTCTCCTTCCTGTCGACCGCGCGCCCGGCGCATCGCGCTCGTGGCTGCCCGTGCGAGGGAAGTTCTGACAAGTGAGCCGCCCGACGTCGTACGCCGGTCGCGGCTGGATACGTGGGAAGGACCTCACGTGACGGAAACCAACGAATCCGCCGGGAACGCTCCGAAGAAGCGCGGCGGACTCAATGCGATGCTGCTCGCCGACCTCAAGGCGATGGCGGGTGGCATGGGGATCGCCGGCGCCGGCTCGATGAAGAAGGCGCAGCTGATCGAGGCGATCAAGGCCGCCCAGAGCAGTCGCGCCGCCGCGCCCGCTGCTGCTCCCGAGGGCGAGAGCAAGCCGCGTCGCGAGCGCAAGCCGCGCGCGCAGGCAGCGACGGCTGAGTCGGCAGAGCCGCCGGCGCCGGAGGCGACGGTCCCGAGCGCTGCGCCGCAGGCGGCTGAGCAGGCCGGCCAGCCGGCGCCGCAGAAGCCCGCTCGGAGGAGCCGGAAGTCTGCGGCGCAAACCGAGCAGCCGACCGAGCAGCCGAACGAGGGACAGGCGCCCGCAGAGACGGCGGCTGCGGCCGCCCAGGAGCGGCCGCAGCGCGAGCGTCGTCAGCGTCAGGAGCGTGCCGCCGCCGACCAGGGCCAGGGTCAGCAGCCTCAGCGTGATCAGCAGGGTCAGCGTGATCAGCAGAGCCAGCGTGATCAGCAGGGTCAGCAGGGTCAGCGTGATCAGCAGGGCCAGCAGACGGACGATGACCAGGACGGGGAGGGCGGCAGCCGCCGCAACCGGCGTCGCCGCGGCCGCGACCGCGAGCGGGGACGCGGCCAGCGCACCGAGCCGGACACGACGATCCTCGAGGACGACGTGCTGGTGCCGGCGGCCGGCATCCTCGACGTGCTCGACAACTACGCGTTCGTGCGGACGAGCGGCTATCTCCCGGGCGTCGACGACGTCTATGTCTCCCTCTCCCTGGTCAAGCGCCTCGGCCTGCGCCGCGGCGACGCGATCGTGGGTCAGGTGCGCCAGCCCCGTGAGGGCGAGCGCAAGGAGAAGTTCAACCCGATGGTGCGCATCGACAGCGTCAACGGTGCCGACCCGGAGACGGCGAAGCACCGGGTGGACTTCAGCAAGCTGACGCCGCTCTACCCGACCGAGCGGCTGCGCCTCGAGACCGGCCCGGACAACATGATCGGGCGGGTCATCGACATCGCGGCCCCGATCGGCAAGGGTCAGCGCGGCCTCATCGTCTCGCCCGCCAAGGCCGGCAAGACGATGGTCCTGCAGCAGATCGCCAACTCGATCACGACGAACAACCCGGAGTGCCATCTCATGGTCGTCCTGGTCGACGAGCGGCCCGAGGAGGTCACCGACTTCGAGCGCTCGGTGAAGGGCGAGGTCATCTCCTCGACCTTCGACCGTCCGCCGGCGGACCACACCGTCGTGGCGGAACTCGCCATCGAGCGGGCGAAGCGGCTCGTCGAGCTCGGGCATGACGTCGTCGTACTCCTCGACGGCATCACCCGGCTCGGTCGCGCCTACAACCTCGCGGCGCCGGCCTCGGGCCGGATCCTGTCGGGCGGGGTCGACTCGGCCGCGCTCTACCCGCCCAAGAAGTTCTTCGGCGCGGCGCGCAACATCGAGAACGGTGGTTCGCTGACCATCCTGGCCACGGCGCTCGTGGAGTCCGGCTCGAAGATGGACGAGGTGATCTTCGAGGAGTTCAAGGGGACCGGCAACATGGAGATCCGGCTGCGGCGAGAGTTCGCCGAGAAGCGGATCTTCCCGGCCATCGACGTCGTCGCCTCCGGCACCCGTCGCGAGGAGATGCTGATGAGCAAGGAGGAACTCCAGATCGTGTGGAAGCTCCGCCGGGTGCTCGCGGGTCTCGACGGCCAGCAGGCGGTCGAGTTGCTCCTCGAGCGGCTGCGGAAGTCGCAGTCCAACATCGAGTTCCTCATGCAGGTGCAGAAGACCACCCACGACGGGATCTGACGGTCCGCGGTGGAGGCGGGAAGATTTCTGCCTCCACCGCCGTTCTCGTACACTGACTCCTTGGTTCCGGTTCACGTCCCGCAGCCCCGCGGCGGCGACCCGGCGCCCCCTTTCGAGAGGAATCCCATGAAGGCCGACATCCACCCGACCTACGTCGAGACCCAGGTGACCTGCACCTGTGGCAACACGTTCACCACGCGCAGCACCAAGACGGACGGCGTCATCCGCGCCGACGTGTGCTCCCAGTGCCACCCCTTCTACACCGGCAAGCAGAAGATCCTCGACACCGGCGGCCGCGTTGCCCGCTTTGAGGCCCGCTACGGCAAGAAGTAGTCCGAGCGACGCCCGGCACGCACGCTGGCTGCGTTGGCGGCGCTCGACGACCCGCTTCGCTCCAAGGTCGCCTTCGCGTCGCCGCCTTGCCATCGCACGCACCGGACGCCGCTCGGCGTCCGGACCGAACGCCGGCCCCACGGGGCCGGCGTTCTCCATTCCGAAGGAGAGATGGTGTTCGAGGCAGTCGAGGGGCTCGTCGAGGAGCACGCCGCGCTGGAGAAGCGCCTGGCGGAGCCCGAGACGCACGCCGATGCGCGGCTGGCGAAGAAGCTCAACCAGCGGTACGCCGAGCTCAGCTCGATCCTCGGGGCCTATCGCCACTGGCAGCAGCTCGGTGACGACATCGAGGCGGCCCGCGAGCTCGCCTCGGAGGACGCTGCGTTCGCCGAGGAGGCCGAGACGCTGGCCGCCCGCCGCGAGGACGCCGAGGAGCGGCTGCGGCGGCTGCTCGTGCCGCGCGACCCGGCCGACGACAAGGACGCGATCCTCGAGGTGAAGTCGGGGGAGGGCGGCGAGGAGTCGGCGCTCTTCGCGGGGGACCTGCTGCGGATGTACACCCGCTATGCCGAGCGGCAGGGCTGGAAGACCGAGATCCTCGACGCCACCGAGTCCGACCTCGGCGGCTACAAGTCGGTCACCGTCGCGGTGAAGGCCAAGGGCACGCCCGAGCCGGGCCACGCGCCGTACGCGCTGCTGAAGTTCGAGGGCGGGGTCCACCGCGTCCAGCGGGTCCCGGTGACCGAGTCCCAGGGTCGGGTCCACACCTCCGCTGCGGGCGTGCTGGTGATGCCCGAGGCCGAGCAGGTCGATGTCGAGATCAACGACAACGACCTGCGCATCGACGTCTTCCGCAGCTCCGGGCCTGGTGGCCAGAGCGTCAACACGACGGACTCCGCAGTCCGCATCACCCACCTGCCGACCGGCATCGTGGTGAGTTGCCAGAACGAGAAGTCCCAGCTGCAGAACAAGGAGCAGGCCCTCCGCATCCTGCGCGCCCGCCTCCTCCAGGCCGCACAGGAAGAAGCAGACGCCGCCGCCGGTGAAGCCCGGCGCAGCCAGGTCCGCACCGTCGATCGCTCCGAGCGGATCCGGACCTACAACTTCCCGGAGAACCGCATCTCCGACCACCGCACGGGCTACAAGGCCTACAACCTCGACCACGTGCTCGACGGCGACCTCGGTCCGGTCCTGGAGACGGCCGTCGAGGCCGACCTCGCCGCGCGGCTGGCGGCGCTCGAGTCATGACCAAGGCGCACGACGCGCCCGCACGCCGCCCGGCGCGTGCGGTCGTGCGGGCCGCAGCCGAGCGGCTCGCCACCGCGGGCGTCGAGAGTCCCGCGTACGACGCCGGCGAGCTGCTGGCGCATGTGCTCGGCACGACCCGGGGCGGTCTGGTGCTCGTCGACGACGTGCCGACCCCGCGCCTCGCGGCGTTCGACGCCCTGGTCGAGCGGCGGGCCGCACGCGAGCCGCTGCAGCATCTCACCGGCGTCGCCCACTTCCGCCACGTCGAGCTGGCCGTGGGGCCCGGTGTGTTCGTGCCGCGTCCGGAGACCGAGGTGCTCGCAGGGTGGGCGATCGACGCCCTCCGTCAGGGGCAGGTGCGGGGAGCGGACGAGGCCCATCGCGACGCTCGCGCAGCGCCGGTGGCCGTCGACCTCTGCACGGGCTCGGGCGCGATCGCCAAGAGCCTGGCCGACGAGGTCCCCGGCGCGCGGGTCCACGCGGTGGAGCTGTCGCCGGCGGCGTACGCCTTCGCGGAGCGCAACCTGGCCGGGATGGGTGTCGACCTGCGCCAGGGGGACTTCGCCACCGCCTTCGACGACCTGCTCGGCACCGTCGACGTGGTGGTCTGCAACCCGCCTTATATCCCGCTCGAGGCCTGGGAGTCGGTGGCGCAGGAGGCGCGCGACCACGACCCTCACGAGGCGCTCTTCTCCGGCCAGGACGGCCTGGACGCCATCCGCGTGCTCGAGCGCCGTGCGGCGCAGCTACTGCGCGCCGGGGGAGTGGTGGGCTTCGAGCACGCCGACGTCCAGGGCGAGGCGGCACCGGCGGTGTTCAGCGCCACCGGCCGCTGGGCCGACGTCCGCGACCACCGCGACCTGGCAGGGCGTCCGCGCTTCACCACGGCGCGACTGGCACGATGAGCCCGAGGAAAGGAGACGCGTGAGCACTCGCTACCCCACTGCCACCGACGAGGAGCGTGCGGAGGCCATCGACGCGGCCGCGAAGGCGCTCCAGCGCGGTGACGTCGTGGTGCTGCCGACCGACACGGTCTACGGCGTTGCGGCCGACGCCTTCGACAAAGGCGCCGTGCAGGCCCTGCTGGACGCCAAGGGGCGCGGCCGCGAGAAGCCGCCGCCCGTCCTGGTCGCGAACGCCGCGACGCTCGACGCGCTCGCGACCCGGGTGCCCGACTGGGCCCGCACCCTCGTGGACGAACTGTGGCCCGGTGCGCTCACGCTCGTCTTCCACCAGCAGCCGTCGCTGCAGTGGGACCTCGGCGAGACGCGCAGCACCGTCGCCGTACGCATGCCGGACCTCGCGCTCACCCGCGAGGTGATCGACCGGGTCGGACCGCTCGCCGTGAGCTCGGCCAACAAGACCGGGATGCCCCCCGCCACGGACGCCGACCGGGCCGAGTCGATGCTCGCGGACGACGTCGCCCTCGTGCTCGACGCAGGTACGGCGCCCGGGGGAGAGCCCTCCACGATCATCGACGCCACGGGGGAGACGCCGAGGCTGCTTCGGCTCGGCGCGATCCCCGTCGAACGGATCAACGCCCTGCTCGCCAAGCACGACGTCCAGCTGCCCGTCGAGGGCCAGGTCGATCTGACGAAGCCGGAGGGCGGCGAGGCCTGATGCGTGCCTACCTCCTGGTCTTCCTCGTCGCCGCGGCGGTGACCTACCTGCTGACGGTGGTGGCACGGGAGATCGCGGTCCGCACCGGTGCGGTGGCGAAGGTCAGGGACCGGGACGTGCACGCCGAGCCCATCCCCTACATGGGCGGGCTGGCGATGCTGGGCGGCCTGGTGGCGGCCTACCTCGTCGCGCGCAAGCTGCCGTTCCTGGCCGACAGCCCCGCCTTCGTGCTCCACGACGCCGGCGTGGTCCTCGTCGCCGGGGGCGTGATCTGCCTCGTCGGGATCATCGACGACATCATCGAGCTCGACGCGCTCACGAAACTCGGCGGGCAGGTCCTGGCGACGGCGGTCCTCATCGCGTTCAACCTGCAGTACAACTTCATCACCAAGACCGACGGCAGCCAGTTCTCGATCGATCCGGCCCAAGGCGCGCTGCTCACCGGCCTGGTCGTCGTGGCCACCGTCAACGCGGTCAACTTCATCGACGGTCTCGACGGCCTGGCCGCGGGCGTCGTCGGCATCGGCGCCATCGCGTTCTTCCTGTTCTGTTATGAGCTCACCCGGATCAACGAGGTCACCCGGGCCACGACCGCGGCGCTGCTGAGCTGTGCGCTCGCCGGCGCGTGCATCGGCTTCTTGGTGCACAACTGGCACCCGGCGCGGCTGTTCATGGGGGACAGCGGGTCGATGCTGATCGGACTCGTCCTCTCGGGGAGCGCGGTGTCTCTCTCCGGTCAGTTCACGCCTGCCGACATCAGCCAGGGTGCGCACGGCTCGCAGGCGAGCCTGCTCCCGACCCTGCTCCCCGTCCTGCTGCCGGTGACGATCCTGGTCGTCCCGCTGGTAGACCTCGTCCTGGCGGTCGTACGACGGACCCGGGCGGGCCGCTCGCCGTTCGCTCCCGACAAACAGCATCTTCACCACCGCCTGCTGGAAATCGGCCACTCCCAACGTCGCGCGGTCCTCATCATGTGGCTGTGGGCGGCACTCATCGGTTTCGGCTCTGTCTTCGCGAGCCTCTACACCGGACCGGTGATGTGGAGCGGTCTCGGCGCTGCCGTGGCGGTGACGCTCGTGCTCACCTTCCTGCTGCCGAAGGTCCGCGGGACGAAGACGGACGCGCTGCTCGAACCGCCCGAGGAGCCGGTCTCGACGCTGTAGACCGCCGGCGTGGAGGGCCTGTGGATCGTTCCATTTCGACGCCGCCAGACGCTTGTGATAGTTTTCACGAGCGTTATGGATACGCTCAGGTAACGCCCGAACGACCCCACACAGGACGGCCGCCGACGATGACGACCGAGTTGCAGCCCCACCGCTCCGGCGGTGTCGCGACGCTCCTCGGCGCGACCTGTTCCGCCGTCGGAGCCGGAGCGCTCGTTGCCGTGCTCGCGCTCGCCGTCGCCGGCGGGGGAGCGGCAGGTGCGGCGCTCGCGGGCGCGGCCCTCGCGCTGGTGGTGATGGCGTTCGGCGCGTTCGCGGTCGATCTGGTCGCCACCGTGATGCCGGCGGCCTCGCTCCTGGTGGCGCTGCTGACCTACGCGCTCCAGCTCGTGCTCATGACGGTCCTGCTGACGGCTGCCAGCGATGTCGACGCCCTCGCCGGCCACGGCCGCGCGGGCTGGCTCGTGGCGGCGGTCGTCGCCGTCGTACTCGTGTGGACGCTGAGCCAGCTGGTGCTCGCGTCGCGCCGCCGGATCCCGGCGTACGACGTCGCTCTGCCGGGCGAGGCCCGCTCTGCCGACGTGCGGGTGAGCGTTCGATGACCGCGACTGATAGTGTCCGCCTCGCGATGGCTCAGGAGAATCCTCCGCCCGACCAGCGCGACGTCTCTCCCTCCGGTTCCGCCAGCGGCGGCTCGCCACAAGGCGATCCGTGGCACGCTTTCGGCTACCTGGTGGCGGGCGTCCTGCTGTACGGCGGGATCGGCTTGCTCCTCGACCACTGGCTGGGCACAAGGTTCCTGGTGGTCGTGGGGATCCTCTTCGGTGCCGGACTCGGGATCTACGCCACGTGGTCGAGATTCCGGATCCCGATTGACGAGGGCGGCAAGCCCGGCGTGAGCGGCAAGAGCGGTCCGGGCAGCGACCCGGACGACCCGAGCAGCGCAGACAAGCAGTGAGATCGGTACAGGAGACGAACAGGTGAGCGCCATCAGCATGGTCCACGCGGAGTCCTACACTCCGCCCGGTCCCGGTGAGTTCGACCTTCCGGGCATCGGGTCCGGAGGGAAGACCTTCGACTTCCTCGGTCAGCACATGGCCGCCGGCGTCACCAAGCCGATGATCGACATCGTCATCGTGGCGATCGTCATCTTCGTGCTCTTCGCCGCCGCGTCCCGCAAGCGTGCGATGGTCCCGGGTCGGCTGCAGTTCGCCGGCGAGTCGATGTACGGCTTCGTCCGCAACTCGCTCTCGCGCGACATCATCGGCAGCCACGATGCGGCCCGGTTCACGCCGTACCTCTTCGCGTTGTTCGCCTTCATCCTGCTCAACAACTTCCTGGGCAGCATCCCGTTCTTCGAGTTCCCGACCTTCGGTCGCGCCGGCATGGTCTACCCGCTGGCGATCATGAGCTGGTGCATCTACAACTACGCCGGCATCAAGAAGCACGGCCTCGGTGGCTACATCAAGCTGATGACCGTGCCCGGTGGCGTCCGCGGGCCGATCCTGCTGCTGCTCTGCCCGCTCGAGGCGCTGTCGAACTTCATCGTCCGCCCGATCACGCTGGCCCTCCGTCTGTTCTGCAACATGTTCGCCGGCCACCTGCTCCTGATCCTGTTCGCGACCGGTGGTCTCTACCTCGTCGAGAAGTCGATGGCCTACGCGCCGGTCGGCGTCCTCGCCTGGGTGCTCTTCATCGGCGTCGCGATCCTCGAGGTCCTGATCCAGTTCCTGCAGGCCTACGTCTTCGTGCTGCTGAACGCCATGTACATCTCCGGTGCCGTCGCGGACGAGCACTGAGAGCCTGACCCACTCCACCTGAAGTAGTAACAACCGAAAGGAAATCGCCGTGGACGGCAACCTCAACATGATCGGTTACGGCCTGGCCGCTGTTGGTCCGGGTATCGGCATCGGTCTCATCTTCGCCGCCTACATCTCCGGTGTGGCCCGCCAGCCCGAGGCGCAGGCGCGACTCCAGTCGATCGCCATCCTGGGCTTCGCGCTCGCCGAGGCGCTCGCGATCATCGGTATCGCCCTCGCGTTCGTCCTCTGACGCAGCGCTGCTGCCGAATCCCTGAGTAGGACCCGGAAGGATCTGCCATGCAGGTTGTCGCCCCCCTCGTGGTGAGGGCGGCTGAGGAGGCTCCGAACCCCCTCGTGCCGCACCCGGTCGAGATCGTGCTCTCGATCGTGGTCTTCGCCATCCTCTTCTTCCTTGTGAAGAAGTTCGTCGTCCCGAACTTCGAGGCGACGTACGCCGAGCGCACGAAGGCCATCGAGGGTGGTCTGGCCGCGGCGGAGACGAAGCAGGCCGAGGCCGACGCCAAGCTCGCCGAGCTCGAGAAGCAGCTCGCCGACGCTCGGCACGAGGCCGCCCGCATCCGCGAGGAGGCTCGCGAGCAGGGTGCCCAGATCGTCACCGAGATGCGCGAGCAGGCCCAGACCGAGGCTGCCCGCATCGTCGAGCACGGCAAGGCCCAGATCGAGGCGGAGCGCCAGCAGGCGGTCTCCTCGCTGCGGACCGAGGTGGGCTCGCTCGCCACCGGTCTCGCCGGCCGCATCGTCGGTGAGAGCCTCGAGGACGACGTGCGGCAGAGCCGTGTCGTCGAGCGCTTCCTCGCGGAGCTCGAGACCAGCCAGGGTGGTGCCCACTGATGGACTTCCGTGGTGCGTCGGCCGAGTCCGTGGCCGCCCTCTCCGACGAGCTGCGGACCGCGGTCTCCAGCTCGCCCCAGACGGCGGCGACGGTGGCCGACTCCCTCTTCGAGCTGTCGCAGACGATCCGGAGCGAGGCGGCCCTGCGTCGCTTCGCCACGGACGCGTCCGTGGCGGCCGAGGCGAAGAGCGGTCTCGCCACCGAGGTCTTCGGTGGGAAGGTCGACGCGGTCACGCTCGGCCTGCTCACCTCCGCCGTGACCCGCAAGTGGACGCGCGCGCTCGATCTCGCCGACGCTCTCGAACACCTCAGCGAGATCGCCGCCGTGCGGTCGGCCGGGGAGGAGTCCGGTCGGCTCGCGGACGAGCTCTTCACCGTCGGCCAGGCCATCCAGACCAACGCGGGGCTGCGCGACGCGCTCTCCGACCCCGCCCGGACGGCCGCCGACAAGGCGGCGCTCCTCGACGGCCTCCTGGCCGGCAAGGCGCTGCCGGCGACGGTCACCCTCGCCAAGCAGGCGCTGGCCGGCACCTACCGCACCGTCTCGGCGGCGCTGGGGGAGTACCAGAAGGTCGCGGCGTCGGTCCACGGCGAGGGGGTGGCCACGGTCCGCGTGGCTGCTCCGCTCGCGCAGGCCGACGTGGACCGCCTGGGCGCCGCCCTGTCGCGTCAGTACGGCCGCCCCGTCCACGTCAACCTGGTCGTCGACCCGGCGGTGATCGGCGGCATCAAGGTGGAGATCGGTGACGACGTCATCGACGGCACCGTCGCCAGCCGCCTCGACGAGGCCCGCCGCGCCCTGGCCGGCTGACCGGGCTCCCCGCCCGACCACCGGCAACGCAGACTTTTTGAGAAAGACACGAGAGAGAAGGCACCTGAGATGACGGAGCTCACCATCCGTCCGGAGGAGATCCGCGACGCGCTTCAGAAGTACGTCGCCGAGTACAAGCCCGAGGCCGCGAAGACCGAGGAGGTCGGCACCGTTGCCCAGACCGCCGACGGCATCGCGCGGGTCTCCGGGCTGCCCTCGGCCATGGCCAACGAGCTGCTCGAGTTCGAGGACGGCACGCTGGGCATCGCCCTGAACCTCGACACCCGTGAGATCGGTGTCGTCATCCTCGGTGACTTCGACAAGATCGAGGAGGGTCAGACCGTCCGTCGTACGGGCGAGATCCTCTCGGTCCCGGTCGGCGACGGTTACCTCGGTCGCGTCGTGGACCCGCTCGGCAACCCGATCGACGGCCTCGGCGAGGTCGCGACCGTCGGCCGCCGCGCGCTCGAGCTGCAGGCGCCGGGCGTCATGCAGCGAAAGTCGGTCCACGAGCCGCTCGCCACCGGCATCAAGGCGATCGACGCGATGACCCCGATCGGTCGTGGTCAGCGTCAGCTGATCATCGGTGACCGTGCCACGGGCAAGACCACCATCGCGATCGACACGATCATCAACCAGAAGCAGAACTGGGAGTCCGGTGACCCGGACAAGCAGGTCCGCTGCATCTACGTCGCCATCGGCCAGAAGGGTTCCACGATCGCCTCCGTGCGCGGTGCCCTCGAGGCGGCCGGCGCGCTGGAGTACACCACGATCGTCGCCGCGCCGGCGTCCGACTCCGCGGGCTTCAAGTACCTCGCGCCCTACACCGGCTCGGCCATCGGCCAGCACTGGATGTACGACGGCAAGCACGTGCTCATCGTCTTCGACGACCTCACCAAGCAGGCCGAGGCCTACCGCGCCGTGTCGCTGCTGCTGCGCCGTCCGCCGGGCCGTGAGGCCTACCCGGGCGACGTGTTCTACCTGCACAGCCGCCTGCTCGAGCGCTGCGCGAAGCTCTCCGACGACATGGGTCACGGCTCGATGACCGGTCTCCCGATCATCGAGACCAAGGCCAACGACGTCTCGGCGTTCATCCCGACCAACGTCATCTCCATCACCGACGGCCAGATCTTCCTGCAGTCGGACCTGTTCGCGGCCAACCAGCGCCCGGCGATCGACGTGGGTGTCTCGGTCTCGCGCGTGGGTGGTGCGGCCATGACGAAGGCGCTCAAGGCCGTCACCGGCTCGCTCAAGGTCGACCTCGCGCAGTACCGCGCGATGGAGGCCTTCGCGATGTTCGCCTCCGACCTCGACGCGGCGTCCCGCCAGCAGCTCGACCGCGGTCAGCGCCTGATGGCCCTCCTCAAGCAGCCCGCGTACTCGCCGTACCCGGTCGAGGAGATGACCGTCTCGCTGTGGCTCGGCACCACCGGCCGCCTCGACGTGATCCCGGTCGAGGACGTGCTGAAGTTCGAGCAGGAGTTCCTGGACTTCCTCCGCCTCTCGCACGCCGGCATCCTGTCCGGCATCCGCGAGTCGCTGAAGTTCGAGGACTCCACCGAGTCCGAGCTGGCGTCGGCGTACGACTCCTTCCTCGGTCAGTTCGAGACCTCCGCCGGCAAGTCCATCCACGTGGGCACCGAGAAGGTGGAGGCGCTCGATGACGCTGACGTCGAGCAGGAGCAGATCGTCAAGCAGAAGCGGGCCTGAGGACTAGTCGCATGGCAGTCTCATTGCGTGAGTACCGCGCGCGGATCAAGTCGACGGAGTCGATGAAGAAGATCACGCGCGCCATGGAGCTCATTGCTGCGTCCCGCATCATCAAGGCGCAGCAGCGGGCGAACGCGGCCGCGCCGTACGCCCGCGAGCTGACCCGGGCGGTCTCGGCGGTGGCGACGTACTCCAACGTCGACCACGCGCTGACCACCGAGCCCACGACGCCCGACCGTGCTGCGGTGCTCGTCATCACGAGCGACCGCGGCTTGGCCGGCGCCTACTCCTCGAGCGTCCTGCGGGAGGCCGAGGGCCTTGTCGAGAAGCTGCGCGCCGAGGGCAAGGAGGTCGACCTCTACGTCTCCGGGCGCAAGGGGGAGGCGTTCTACCGCTTCCGTGGGCGCTCCCTCGCGAAGTCGTGGACGGGGCACAGCGACCAGCCGAGCTACGAGGTCGCCCAGGAGATCGGCGCGACGCTGATCGACGTCTTCCTCCACGGCGCGGCGGAGTCCGGTTCGACCGTGGCGCCCGGCGTCGACGAGGTCCACGTCGTCTACACCCGGTTCCAGTCGATGCTGGTGCAGAGGCCGACCGCCGTACGCCTGCTGCCGCTCGAGGTCGTCGAGGGTACGGAGGCCCCTGCCGAGGGCGAGGTGCTGCCGCTCTACGAGTTCGAGCCCTCGCCGTCGGAGGTGCTGGACAAGCTGCTGCCGCAGTACGTCATCAGCCGGATCTGGTACTCCCTGCTCCAGTCCGCGGCCTCCGAGCTGGCCGCGCGACAGAAGGCGATGAAGTCGGCGACGGACAACGCCGACGAGCTCATCAAGAAGTTCACCCGGATCGCCAACCAGGCCCGCCAGGCCGGCATCACCCAGGAGATCAGCGAGATCGTGGGCGGCGTCAACGCCCTCGCCGACGCGACCTCCGCGAACGACTGACCAACCCCAAGAAGAGTGAGTGACATGACTGCAACGGTTGAAGAGACCAAGGGCTCCGGAGCTGCCGGCACCGGTCGCATCGCCCGGGTCATCGGGCCGGTCGTCGACGTGGAGTTCCCCGTCGACGCGATGCCGGACATCTACAACAAGCTCGAGGTCGAGGTCACCCTCGGCGGCGAGAACTCCGTCCTCCCGCTCGAGGTGGCCCAGCACATCGGCGACGGCATGGTCCGCGCGATCTCGCTGAAGCCCACCGACGGCCTCGTCCGTGGCGCCCAGGTGACCGACACCGGTGGCCCGATCACGGTCCCGGTCGGCGACGCGACCCTCGGCCACGTCTTCAACGCCACCGGTGACGTCCTCGACGTGCCGGCGAGCGAGCTCCAGGTCACCGAGCGTTGGGGCATCCACCGCAAGGCGCCCGCCTTCGACCAGCTTGAGTCGAAGACCCAGATGTTCGAGACCGGCATCAAGGTCATCGACCTGCTGACGCCGTACGTTCTGGGCGGCAAGATCGGCCTCTTCGGTGGTGCGGGCGTCGGCAAGACGGTGCTCATCCAGGAGATGATCGCCCGTGTGGCCCGCAACCACGGTGGTGTGTCGGTGTTCGCCGGTGTCGGCGAGCGGACCCGTGAGGGCAACGACCTCATCGTCGAGATGGGCGAGGCCGGCGTCATCGGCCAGACCGCCCTCGTCTTCGGCCAGATGGACGAGCCGCCGGGCACGCGTCTGCGAGTGGCCCTCTCGGCGCTGACGATGGCGGAGTACTTCCGCGACGTGCAGAACCAGGACGTGCTGCTCTTCATCGACAACATCTTCCGCTTCACCCAGGCCGGCTCGGAGGTCTCGACGCTGCTGGGTCGGATGCCGTCGGCGGTGGGCTACCAGCCCAACCTCGCCGACGAGATGGGCGTGCTGCAGGAGCGGATCACCTCGACGCGTGGTCACTCGATCACCTCGATGCAGGCGATCTACGTGCCGGCCGACGACTACACCGACCCGGCCCCGGCGACGACGTTCGCGCACCTGGACGCGACCACCGAGCTCTCGCGTGACATCGCCTCACTCGGTATCTACCCGGCCGTGGACCCGCTGACCTCGACCTCGCGCATCCTCGACCCGCAGTACATCGGTCAGGCGCACTATGACTGCGCGATCCGGGTCAAGCAGATCCTGCAGCGCAACAAGGAGCTGCAGGACATCATCGCGATCCTGGGTGTCGACGAGCTGTCCGAGGAGGACAAGATCATCGTCTCCCGTGCTCGCCGGATCCAGCGGTTCCTGTCGCAGAACACCTACGTGGCCAAGCAGTTCACGGGCATCGAGGGCTCCACCGTCCCAGTCAAGGACACCATCGAGGCGTTCAACAAGATCGCCGACGGTGAGTACGACCACGTGGCCGAGCAGGCGTTCTTCATGTGCGGCGGTCTCGACGACGTCGAGGCGAAGTGGGCCGAGATCCAGAAGAGCCTCTGAGCCATGGCTGACTACCTGCAGGTGGAGCTCGTCTCGGCCGACCGCGTGGTCTGGTCGGGCGAGGCCACCATGGTGATCGCCCGGACGGTCGAGGGCGACGTGGGCATCCTGCGCGGTCACGCGCCGGTGCTCTCGCTGCTCACCGACGCGGTCGTCGAGATCAGCCCGGAGGAGGGCCCCGTCGTCGTCGCCACGGTCGACGGCGGGTTCCTCTCGGTCGCCGACGACCGGGTCTCCGTCCTGTCCGAGCACGTGCTGCTCGCCGAGGAGATCAACCTCGAGGAGGCCCGTGTGGAGTTGGAGAGGGCCCAGAGCCTGATCAGCGCCACCGCAGCCTCCGACGAGGCCGAGCGACGGATCCGGCGGGCCGAGGCGCGCATCCGGGCCGTCGAGAAGTCCTCCTGAGGCTTCGAGGCGGACCTGGATGGCGTGGTGGGAGTGGCCTCTTGAAGCGGCTGGTGTCCTGCTCGCGCTCGTCCTCGTCTACGGCGTCGCACTCATGGTGCGGCGCCGGTTCCTCAGCCGCAACGGCGGCACCTTCGAGCTAAGCCACCGCGTCCGGGGCGGTCGCCCCGGACGCGGATGGCTGCTCGGGCTCGGACGCTACTCCGGATCCTCGCTGGAGTGGTTCCGGATCTTCTCGCTCTCGCCGCGGCCCAAGAGGACCTGGGTTCGCGCGGAGCTCACCTACGTCTCCAGCCGTTCGCCGGCGGGGATGGAGCAGATGTCGCTCTATCCCGACCACGTCGTGGTCGTCTGCCGTTCGGGCTCCCGAGACGTCGAGCTGGCCATGTCGCCGGACTCGCTGATCGGCTTCCAGGCCTGGCTGGAGTCCCGGAACCCCGGCACCGACTGGACCACTGGTCGTTGAGGGCCTCCCCGCGGGGCTCGGCCTGTCGGCTCTGACCGGGAGCGACGCGGCATCTGGTGGGATGGAGGGGTGACGACCCGCTCCGCCGTACGCCCGCTCTCCGCGCAGACCGGTGTGACGCTCACGTTCACGGTGAGCGGCGTCCTCTTCGCCAGTTTCGTGTCCCGGCTCGCCGACGTACGCGCGTCCCTCCATCTCACCAACGGCCATCTGGGGCTCCTGCTCCTGTCGAGCTCGGTCGGCTCGGTGGCGGCACTCCCGGCGGCGGGCCGGGTCGTCGAACGGTGGGGTGCGGCAGGGGCCGTGCGCGCGGGCGCGGTCCTCGGGACCGTGGCGCTTGTCCTCGCGGGTTTCGGCGCCACGGTGGTCGACCAGCCCTGGCTCGCTGCGGTCGGCCTCTTCGGCTACGGCATCGGGTTCAGCCTGTGGGACGTGGCCATGAACGTCGAGGCGGCCGAGGTCGAGCGCCGCGTCGGCCGCACGATCATGCCGCGCTTCCACGCGATGTGGAGTGTGGGCGGTATCGCGGGAAGCGTCGTCGGCATCCCGATGGCGGCCGCGTCCGTCCCCGTGATCGTCCATCTGCTCGTCGTCGCCGCGGTCGTCCTCGCGTTCGCACTGCGTGGAACCACCACCTTCCTGCCGTACGCCGGCCCGGACGCGCCGACCTCAGCCGCGTCCGCCCGCTCGGCGTGGACGGAGCCGCGCACGCTGGCGATCGGGCTGCTGGTGCTCACCTTCGGCGCGGTCGAGGGGAGCGCCAACGACTGGCTCACCCTGGCGGTCATCGACGGCTATGACGCCCCGCACTGGGTCGGAGTGGCCGGCTACTCCGTCTTCGTCGTCTGCATGACGCTGGGGCGCTGGGTCGGGTCGCGGGCGCTCGACAGGTACGGCCGGGTTCGGATGCTCTGGGTCTGCGCGGTAGCCGCGGTGGTCGGGATCCTCGTCACGGTGTACGCCGGCCACCTCGCTCCGGCGCTCGCGGGCATCGCGATCTGGGGCCTCGGCGCGGCGTTGGGCTTCCCGGTCGGCATGAGCGCGGCGGCCGACGACCCGGTCCGCGCACCGGCACGCGTCGCGGTTGTGTCGACCGTCGGCTATACGGCGTTCCTGTGCGGCCCGCCGCTGCTCGGCTGGCTGGGCGACCACGTCGGGACGCTGGACTCGCTGCTCGTCATCGCCGTCCTGATGGTGCCGGCCTCGGTCGCCGCCCTGGCGGCTCGGCCGCTGGCCATGCGGCCCACGAGCACGGCCGCCGGGACGCACGCGGGCGGGCAGGCGGAAGGGCGGCCGGAAGGGCGGCCGGAAGGGCGGACAGGCAGGCGGGCGGACGGGCGGGCGGATGGGTATGGCGGGGGAGGCCTCGGCGACCGTCCCGACATCTCGGACGTCAGTCGTCGAAGAGACGCCTGATGTCCTCGGCCTCGATGCCGACGGCGGTTGCGCCCTCGCCGTCGACGACCCGTGCGAAGAGCTCGGCCTTGCGGCCCTTGAGCTCCATCACCTTCTCCTCGATGGTGTCGGCCGAGACCAGGCGGTAGACCATCACGTGGCGGCTCTGGCCGATGCGATGTGCGCGGTCGACGGCCTGCGCCTCCGCGGCCGGGTTCCACCACGGGTCGAGCACGTAGACGTAGTCGGCCTCGGTCAGCGTGAGGCCGACGCCGCCGGCCTTCAGCGAGATCAGGAAGACCGGCGCCTCGCCGGCGCGGAACCGCTCGATGACGGCGCTGCGATCAGTGGTGGAGCCGTCGAGGTAGGCCGTCGCGACGCCGGCCTCGCCGAGTCGCTCGCGCACCCGTCGCAGGAAGGAGGTGAACTGGCTGAACACCAGCGCCTTGTGGCCCTCCTGGGTGATCTCGGCGAGCTGGTCGACGAGCAGGTCCACCTTCGCCGAGCCGATGGCCTGGTGGTCGGGGTCGTCACCGACGAGCGCCGGGTCGAGGGCGAGCTGGCGCAGGCGGGTGAGCGCGCTCAGGATGGCCACCCGGTTGCCGTCGAAGCCGCCCGGCTCGTCGAGCAGGTGGAGGATCCGCTGGCGCTCCTTCGCGAGATGAGCGTCGTAGACCTTCCGGTGGCGCGGCGAGAGCTCGACCGCCACGACCTGCTCCTGCTTCGGCGGGAGGTCGGCGGCCACGAGCTCCTTGGTGCGTCGGAGCAGGAAGGGGCGCACGCGCTTGCGGAACCGTCGCAGCGCCGCGTCGTCCCCGAGCTTCTCCACGGGGGTGACGACCTGGTCGCGGAAGGCACGGGGGAACGGGTAGAGCCCCGGCGCCGCGATCGAGAGCAGCGCCCAGAGCTCCATCAGCCGGTTCTCGAACGGGGTGCCGGTCACGGCCAATCGGAACGGCGCCTCGATCCGGCGGGCCGCCGAATAGGTCTTGCTCTGGTGGTTCTTCACCTGCTGCGCCTCGTCGAGGACGAGCCCCGCCCACGGCAGCGCGGCGAACTGGTCCTGCTCGAGCCGCAGCATGGCGTAGGTCGTCAGCACGAGATCCGCGTCGGAGGCTAACGAGGCGACCTGCTCGGAGCGGCGCGTGACCGTGGCGACCCGCAGGCCCGGGGTGTGACGACGGGCCTCACCCTCCCAGGAGGAGAGCACGCTGGTCGGCGCGACCACCAGGAACGGCCGCGCCTCGCCATCGGCGACCGCGTGCGCGACCAGCGCCAGCACCTGCAGCGTCTTGCCGAGGCCCATGTCGTCGGCCAGGATCCCGCCGAGGCCATGCTGATGGAGGAAGGCGAGCCACCAGAACCCGTCGAGCTGATAGGTCCGCAGCTGGGTCGCGACGCCGGTCGGCTCCGGTCGCGGCAGGTCGATGAGGTCGCGGAGCGCCTGGGCGCGAGCGACCCACTCCGCCGCCTGGCTGTCGACGACACCGAGCTCAGCGAGCTCGGCCCACACGCCGAGGTCCTGCTTGCCGACGCTGAGGCGGGAGCCGTCGCGCTCATGGAGCTGCGCCGCTGCCTCGACGACGTCGCGCAGCTTCGCGAACTCCGGTCGGTCCAAGGCGACGTAGAGCCCGCTCGGCAGGACCAGGAAGTCGGCGCCCCGGGTCAGCGCCGCAAGGACGTCGGGAAGGGGGATCGGCTCGCCGTCCACCCGGATCACGACCTCGAGGTCGAGCCAGTCGGTGCCGACCGATGACCCAGCCTCCGGCTCGGCGAGGTCGAACGCGATCTCGGGCCCGTCCACGGACTCGCGGAAGTCGGGCCGCTCCCGCTCGGTCACGACCACCTCGGAGAGCTCCCGCAGGGCGGGGAGGTCGTGGATCGCGAGGACGAGCGCGTCGCCGTCGGTCGCCTCCGTGCGAGAGAGGACGTCGGGCGGAACGGTCGCGGAGATCTGCGACTCCGCTTCCGGGTCGCGCAGCAGCCCCAGGTCGTCGGTCGACTCGAGCGGGTAGCGCCGCTCGCCGTAGGCCCATTCCCACACCAGCGCCGCCTGAGTCGCGGTCAGCCAGGTGACCGTGAGCTGGAGCGTCGGCGGTGGCGTCTCTGGGACCGTCACCGAGTCGTCGGGGGAGGCGACCGGCACCAGCCGGGCGAGCGGCCCGAGCAGCGAGTGGAGCCGCGCCGTGTCGGCCTCGGGCACGTTGAGGGGCGCCTCCGCGGTGACGAGCGCCAGGGCCTGCTCGGTGAGCCGGTGGGAGAGCCGGGCCAGCCGGAGCGTGCCCGCATCGGCGAAGGCGACGCTGTGGGCGGGCCGCCCGAGGGGCAGCACGGTGGGGCCGGCGAGCAGGCGGTCGGCGTACGCGAGGCCGAAGCGGAGCTCCGTGCGACCCTCCGCACGTCGGACCTGCGCCGAGAGCGCGACCGGCTGGTCGAGCACCTCGACGGCGTGGACACCGGGGCCGGGCAGCAGGGTCACCCCACCGGCGGCCGCCTGACCGATGAGCTCGACGGCGTGGGCGCCGAAGTCGTCGAGCGGGACCGCGGAGCCGGCGTACCAGTAGAGCTGCTCCTGCTTCATCGCCCGGGCGAGCTCCTGCATCGGGTGGAGCTGGGCGCGGGGGAAGTCCGTGCCGGGGATCGCCTTGGTGAGGTCGGGCCAGTCCGCGCCGGTCTTGACCCAGCGGCCGCGAGCCCCGAGTCGGAGCGGACGGATCCGCACGCTGGGCGGCTGATGTCGGGCGTACGACGACCGGCCGCTCTCGAGCGCCACCTCGAGCGCCAGCGGGGTGGCGTCGGTGTCCGGCTTGGCCTCCTCGGCGAGCTGGCCGAGCAGGCCCCGGAGCTGCTCCTCCCAGGCCGGGCCGGCGTCGGGCGCGTCGAAGGGGTGCGCCAGGGTGAGGGCCAGCGCGGCGCCGTGCTTGCAGTCGCGCCGCACGGGGCAGCTGCAGGAGGTCATCAGCCACACGCCGCCCTCGTCGGTGTCGGCGGTGAGCTGCACGCGGTAGGGGACCGGGCGACCGCCCGCGACGTTGGCCGAGGCCGTCACGAACGTCTCGCCCATGCCGGTGATCCGGGGGCTGGAGACGCGGCCGTCCGCGGCGTACTCCCGGCCGCGGTGGAGCGTGAGCGGGTCGAAGGACTCGCGCAGCACCGCGTCGGTGAGCTCGTCGAGGATGGCCATGCCTGGATTCTCCCAGCCGCGTCCGACATCTTCGACTCGTCGGCGCCCCGACTGTGGACAACCGGTCGGGCGGCGCCCACAGCCACGAAAGACGAGGCACCGCTCCGGTTCGAGCGGGGGGATTCGAACCGGAGCGGTGCAACAGGCGACCAGTGTGCCGCAAAGACGCCGCAGGTTACGTATGCGACGATGGCGGAAATACGCAATGTCGCATCTGTGCCACGCAGCCTCGCGCTCCGCCGTGGCGCGCGCCGTTGGAGGAACGACAGGATGCTGAAGGTGCTCGGACTTCACGACGACGAGGAGCTGGCCTACCGTCACCTCGTCGGCGCACCGTCCGGCAGCGCCACCGAGCTCGCCGAGGCGGTCGGGCTGGACGCGCTGGACGCGGCGCGGGTCCTCGCCGCGTTGGAGAGCAAGGGACTCGTCGCGAGGGCCTCCTCCGACCAGGAGAGATTCGTCGCCTCGCCGCCGGCGGTGGCCCTGGGCGCGATGCTCGTCCAGCGTCAGGAGGAGCTGCGCCGGGCCCAGGTCGAGATGGCCGAGCTGGCCGGGCTCTATCGCGGGGCCGTTGCGCGGCGGGACGTCGCCGACGTGGTCGACGTCGTGCACGGCCCGGACGCGATCGCGCAACGGTTCGCGCAGCTGCAGTACTCCGCCCGCACCTGCGTCGAGACGCTCGTCCGCCGCGACGCCGCCGTCGTGACCCGGGAGGAGAACGACGAGGCGGAGCAGGCCGCTCTCGCGCGCGGGGTGAGGTTCCGGGTCGTTCTGGAGCGGCCGGCCTTCGAGCAGCCGGGCTTCTATGCCGCCGCCGAGCAGGCGCTGGACGCCGGGGTCGAGCTCCGCGTCGTCCCTGTCGTCCCCCTGCGCGTCATCGTCGTCGACCGCGGGCTCGCGCTCGTCCCGATGACACCGCGCGACGACCACGAGCCGGTCCGGGACGCACTGCTGGTCCATCCCAGCGGCCTGCTCGACGCCCTGCTCGCGCTCTTCGACTTCGTCTGGGGAAGCGCCTCGCGGATCGTCCCGGGCCCGGACGGTGTCGTCGAGGCCGCCGGCGACCGTCTCGACGACCTCGACACCAAGGTCCTCGGTCTCCTGCTGGCCGGGCTCACCGACGCCGCGATCGGAGGCCAGCTCGGCCTGTCGCTGCGCACCGTCCAGCGCCGGGTCCGCCAGATGATGGACCGCGCGCAGGTCGACACCCGGCTGCAGCTGGGCTACGAGGCCGGTCGCCGCGGCTGGCTCTGACACGGGTCAACTGACCCGCGAGGCTGACGCGCCGTCAGGCCTCGCGTTCGCCGCCGGGGACCCAGAGGACGTCGCCATGCTCACGATTGGCGTGGCGAGCGAGGATGAAGAGCAGGTCCGAGAGCCGGTTGAGGTAGGTCAGGGCGAGCGGGTTCATGGTCTCGCCGTGCACGGCGTACGCCGCCCATGCGGCCCGCTCGGCCCGTCTCACCACCGTCCGTGCGACGTGCAGATGGGCGGCCGCCACCGTCCCGCCCGACAGGATGAACGAGCGCAGCTTCTCGAGCGGCTCGTTGTAGTGGTCGCACCACTGCTCGAGGCGGTCGACGTAGGACTGCTCGACGCGCAGCGGGGGATAGGCCGGGTCCGGCACGACCGGCGTGGACAGGTCGGCGCCGACGTCGAAGAGGTCGTTCTGGACGACGGTCAGCACGGCGACGACGTCGTCGTCGATCCCGCCGTCGGCCGCGGCGTGGGCGAGCGCCACGCCGATGGCGGCGCCGGCCTCGTCGGTCGTCGCGTAGGCCTCGAGCCGCGGATCCGTCTTGGCGGTGACGCTCATGTCGCCGAGCCGGGTCTCGCCGGCGTCGCCGGTGCGGGTGTAGATGCGCGTCAGGTTGACCATGCCGAGAGCGTACTGAGCGTCGACCTGCGACGATCTGGTCATGTCCGTCCGCGTGTCCGCGTCCCGGGCGAGCCGGTGCCCGCCGGCGGCCGCATGGCGCCCGGCGGCCGTCACGCTCGGTGCCGTCCTGCTGACCTGGTACGCCGCCTGGCGGCTCTCGCTTGCGCTCGGGCTGCACCTCGACGTGGTCGTGCTCGCGAGCGTCCTTGCGCTCACCCTCGCGCGGATGGCAAGCCGCGAACGTGCACGCGGGTGGGGACTGGTCGCCCGCGGCGTCGCCGTGCCGGTGGTCGCGCTGGCCGCGAGCGAGGTGGGTCGCCTCCTCGTCACCCACGCGGTGGTCGGGGGAGCGGTCTTCGCCGTGGTGCTCGCCCTCGCGGTGTGGGTGCGCCGGTTCGGGTCCATGGCGACCTCGCTCGGCGTCCTCGCCAGCCTGCCCTTCATCACCCTGCTCGTCGTCCCGGTGCCGGTCGGGGGAGCGACCGCGCGGACGGCCTGGCCGGCGGTGTTCGCGCTGCTGGCGTTCGGGGTCGTGACGCTCGTGCAGACCGTCGCGGAGCGGACCGGCTTCGTCCCTGCGGCGGCGCCGAGGACCAAGCGGCGTGAGAACGGGACGCTCCCGGCCAGCACCCGGATGGCGCTCCAGTTGCTGGCCGGGCTGGCGGCGTCGTACGCCCTCGGACGCTGGCTCTTCCCCGACCACTGGTCGTGGGCCCTGCTCAGCTGCTACGTCGTCACCAGCGGGAACCGGGGCCGTGGCGACGTGTTCCACAAGGGCGTCCTGCGTCTCGTCGGTGCGCTCGCGGGCACGGCCTCGGCGACCCTGCTCGCGGGTGCCCTCCAGGCCGGCGACCGGGTGGCGGTCGTGCTGCTCTTCGTGGTGCTGGGCGTGGCGCAGTGGCTGCGCCAGGCCAGCTATGCCTACTGGGCGGCCGGTGCGACGGCGATGCTGGCGCTGCTCCACGCCTTCTTCGGGGTCGGCGGTGTCGGTCAGCTGACCGAACGGCTGCTCGGCGTGACCCTCGGTGCGGTGGTCGCCGTCGTCGCCGCGTGGTTCGTGCTGCCGGTGCGCAGCAGTGCCGTCTTCCGGCGGCGGTGGGTGGACGCCCTGGCGGCGCTCAGCGACCTGCTGTCGGCGTGGCGGGAGCGGCCTGCGGAGGCGGCCACCGCGCGGGCCGCGTTCGACGAGGCCCTCGTCCGGCTCGAGGAGCTCGCGCCCGCGTTCCGCCTCCACCGGCGCACGCTCCACCAGCTGCTTGCCCCCGCCGGCGAGGCCCACCCGGCCGACCTCGTCGCGCTGCTGCACCAGGTGGGCACCGTCCTCGACGCGCTCACGCCGGACCTGCTCGCCGGCCACCGAGACACCGTGGTCGCGTGGGCGCGCCAGGTCGGCGGCGTACGACGGCGGATGCGCGCCGAGGAGACCGAGCCGCTCCTCGTGCCGGCCGGCGACCTGACGGCCCTTGTCGACGTGTCGGCCGCCCTGGCGGCCCTCGACCGGGCGTTCACCCTCAGCACCTGGAGGCGGCTCGGCGGCGCCCCACCGGCCCGGAATGTGACAGCAGTGAAAACTGAGGCTGGTGTGGCGCAACCTTCTGAGGGTCCCCGCGCGTCATAGTGGGTGATATCCGTCGTCTTCACGGGTACAGGACCGACGACCTCTTCTCGGGGAACGGGGGCTTGGCATGGACATCTGGACCGATGGACCCGCGCTGGTGCTGGCTGGCGACTTCGACGTGCGCAGCACGTGGGAGGTCCGGGCCGCGATCTATGACCATCTGGAGCAGCACCACGACGAGGATGTCGTCGTCGACCTCACCGACGTGTCGGCGGTGGACGTCACGGCGCTGAAGGTGCTGGCGGTGGCGACCCGCCGTGCGTTCGCCGAGGGACAGCGCCTGACGCTGCGCGGATGCTGTCCCGCCGTACGCCGGATGCTGCACCTCTCCCGCCTCTACGCCGTGCTCGACGTGGAGCATCCCGCCAGCGCCTGACCCCTCGTGCGCCGTCGCGGCGAGCGGCACGGGCGCAGAGCGCCGCGAGTGGGATATTCCACAGCACGACCCGGTTACCAATTGGTAACCGACGTCCTACGCTCGCCCTATGACGGAAGCCACAGCGCACTCTGAGTCGTCGGACCGGTCCCCGGCGCAGCCCCGACCGGCGAAGGACCGTCCCTGGGTCATGCGGACCTACGCCGGGCACTCGACGGCCGAGGCGTCCAACGCGCTCTATCGCACCAACCTCGCGAAGGGGCAGACCGGCCTCTCGGTGGCCTTCGACCTGCCCACGCAGACCGGCTACGACCCCGACAGCCCGCTCGCCAAGGGCGAGGTCGGAAAGGTCGGCGTCCCGGTGCCGCACCTGGGCGAGATGCGCACGCTCTTCAAGGACATCCCGCTCACCGGGATGAACACCTCGATGACGATCAACGCCACCGCGATGTGGCTGCTGGCGATGTACCAGGTGGTCGCCGAGGAGCAGAACCCGGACCTGTCGCCCGAGGAGGTCGCCGCCCAGCTGGCCGGCACCACCCAGAACGACATCATCAAGGAGTACCTCTCCCGCGGGACCTACGTCTTCCCGCCCGAGCACTCGCTGCGGCTGATCGGCGACATGATCGCCTACACCGTCCACCAGATCCCCAAGTGGAACCCGATCAACATCTGCAGCTATCACCTCCAGGAGGCCGGCGCGACGCCGGTGCAGGAGATCGCCTACGCCATGTGTACGGCGATCGCCGTGCTCGACCAGGTGAAGGCGTCGGGCCAGGTGACGGAGGAGGACTTCGGCAAGGTCGTCGGCCGGATCTCCTTCTTCGTCAACGCCGGGGTGCGGTTCGTCGAGGAGATGTGCAAGATGCGCGCCTTCGTCGAGCTCTGGGACGAGCTCACCCGCGAGCGCTACGGCGTGACCGACGAGAAGATGCGCCGCTTCCGCTACGGCGTGCAGGTCAACAGCCTCGGTCTGACCGAGGCGCAGCCGGAGAACAACGTCCAGCGCATCGTGCTCGAGATGCTGGCGGTCACACTCTCGAAGAAGGCCCGGGCGCGCGCCGTCCAGCTCCCGGCGTGGAACGAGGCCCTGGGCCTGCCGCGCCCGTGGGACCAGCAGTGGTCGCTGCGTCTCCAGCAGGTGCTCGCCTTCGAGTCCGACCTGCTCGAGTACGACGACCTCTTCGACGGTTCGACCGTCGTCGAGGCCAAGGTGCGCGAGCTGGTCGAAGGCGCCAAGGCCGAGATCGACCGGGTCCAGGCGATGGGAGGCGCGATCGCCGCCGTCGACGCCGGCTATATGAAGCAGGAGCTCGTCGCCTCCCACGCCCGCCGCCGGGCCGCCATCGAGGCGGGCGAGGAGGTCATCGTCGGCGTCAACAGGTTCGAGACCACCGAGCAGTCCCCGCTCACCGCCAACCTCGACGAGGCGATCATGGCGGCGGACCCGAGGGCGGAGGAGGCCGCCCTGGAGTCGGTGCGGGCCTGGAAGGCCCAGCGCGACGAGAAGGAGGTCGCCGAGGCGCTCGCGGCGCTGGCGGCCGCGGCGAAGACCGACGAGAACCTCATGCGGGCCACCCTCGCTGCGGCCCGCGCGGGTGCGACGACGGGGGAGTGGGCGCAGACCCTGCGCGAGGTCTTCGGCGAGTTCCGTGCACCGACCGGCGTCGCCGGCGCGGTCGGGGTCGCCGAGGCCGGCGCGGAGCTGACTGCCGTGCGGGAGCGGGTGCGGCAGACCGGCGCCGAGCTCGCCGGCCATGACGGCGGGCGGCTCCGGCTGCTCGTCGGCAAGCCCGGGCTCGACGGCCACTCCAACGGCGCCGAGCAGGTCGCCGTCCGAGCGCGCGACGCCGGCTTCGAGGTGATCTACCAGGGCATCCGGCTCACTCCGGAGCAGATCGTGGCGGCGGCCGTCGCCGAGGACGTCCACTGCGTCGGTCTGTCCATCCTCTCCGGCTCCCACATGGAGCTCGTGCCGGCCGTGCTGGACGGCATGCGTGAGGCCGGCCTGATCGGGGCTGGCGACGGCGACGTCCCGGTGATCGTGGGCGGGATCATCCCCGACTCCGACGGGAGGCGCCTGCGCGAGCTGGGGGTGGCCGCGGTCTACACGCCGAAGGACTTCGGGCTCACCCAGATCATGGGTGACATCGTCGAGGTCATCCGCAGGGCCAACGGCCTCGACTGAACGCTAGAGCACACCCGCAAGCCGCCCCTTGCGACAGTAGTGGTCCCCTACCTTCCTCGCGCGGAAGCCGTTGCGGCCGTAGCTGTCGCGCAGCGCCTCCGTCTCGGCAGGGCTGAGGAGACGCGGTGTGCCGGCCATCCGGGCATGGACCACGGCGCCGAGCCGGTGCTCGTACGGCCCGATCTGCATATCGCGTGGCGCGATGCCGCCCTTCCGGAGCAGCTCGGGGAGCTCGTCGACGTCGTCACCGGTCACGGCCGCGCCGGCCGCTGATCCCGGCCGGGGCTGCGGCTGTTGGCCGCCGCCCCGGCCGGGGCGAGACCGCGGGCCCGGCCGAAGGCGTCGGTCTGCAATCTTGCGCGACGGATTGCTAGGCAGATTGTTCACAATTCTGTAACGTGCGTCACGCCGCCACGAGCGGATGTGCCGGTCGAGCGGTTCCGCATCCGATGAGGGGAGACCCCAATGCAGTGGTTCTCTGCGCCGTCACGGCGCGCGCGTTCACACCTCACGAACGTCCCGACAGGACGTCGCCACGCCCGCGGCCTCGGGGCTGCGGCCGTCGCCGGATCCCTGGCCGCCGCCGCCGTCGCGATGGCGCTCTTGCCCGCGGCCGCCGGCCACGCGAGCCCCGGGCACCAGAAGGCGACGCACGGCAAGGCCGCCCACCACGGCAAGGCCGCCCACCACGGCAAGGCGAGCGGCGGCACGGCGGCCGACCGGGCGCTGGCGTTCGACCCGAGCGACTACACCACCATCACGGTGACCGTGGACGGTCAGCCGATGACGGTGCGCTGGTACCAGGAGGTCTGCTACGTCGCCGAGCCGGTCGCGGCGGCGGCAGAGCAGAGCGGCGCGACGGGCACGACGACCATCACCAACACCGCCTGCGGCTACCAGAGCATGAACCTCTTCGTGCCCGAGAGCGCCGTCCACGACCAGCGTGCGCCGATCTACTTCGCTGTCAACAACTCCGGGTGGATGGCCAGCTACATCCGGGCCAGCGTGGCCGACGGGCAGTCGTTCGACTCCTCGACGAGCAACGTCGGCGCCGCGCTCAAGGCCGGCTACGTGTACGCCGACATCGCCAGCCGCAGCCGCGGGATGGTGAGCGCCGACGGGTCCTACCCCGGCAAGGCGCCGGCGCCGGTGGTCGACGCCAAGGCGGCGGTCCGGTACCTGCGGCTCAACGACAAGGTGATGCCCGGCAGCGCCGAGCGGATCGTGGTCAACGGCACCAGCGGCGGCGGCGCGCTCGGCTCGATCCTCGGGGCCTCCGGCAACAGCCCGCAGTACTACCCCTATCTGGCCGCGATCGGCGCCGCCGGCATCGGCCGCAACGGCCGCACGAGCACGCTGCGCGATGACGTCTTCGCGGTCAACGCCTACTGCCCGATCACCGACCTGGGCCACGCCGACGTCTTGTACGAGTGGCTCTACAACGCCCTGAACACCCGGGACGACGTCGACCAGAACGCCGAGCCCGACGAGGCGGCCGCGATCGCCGCGCAGTTCCCGGCGTACGAGAAGAGCCTCGGACTGCGCAACCGCGACGGCTCCCGGCTCACCGCCGCGAACATGATCGAGACGGTGAAGCGGGAGGTGATCCGCTCGGCGGAGACCTACCTGGCCGCCGACCCGGCCAACACCATCCCGCCGCTGGGCGACACCTTCGAGATCCAGAGCGGCGGCGCGCCGGGCACCACGCCGACCACGACGTCGTACGTCAACGACTGGATCGACGTCGACAACGACACCGACACGGTGCGCTCGGTGGACATGAAGAAGTATCTGGACTTCGTCGCCACGCAGCAGGCGCTGAAGGGGACGCCGGCCTTCGACGCGCTCGGCGTCAACGGGGTGACCAGTGGCTTCCCGGAGACCAACCTGTTCGGGCCCGCGAACCAGGTCTACCTGAACTTCACCGAGTACAGCTGGGACCACAACGACGTCGCCGGCGACGGCACCGGTCTCGACGACACCGGCCTGACCTGGGCGCAGTACGTCCGCCGGGGGAGCACGATCGTCGACGACCAGGTGCACCTGATCGACCCGATGGACTTCATCGGGACCAGCGCCGACACCTCGCCGTACTGGTACGTCCGGGCCGGGACGCGTGACCGGGACACCTCGTTCATCGTCTCGATCAACCTCGACCGGGCCCTGGAGGCCGACCGGCAGGTCAAGGACGTCGACTACCGGCTGGCGTGGAACCAGCCGCACGCCGGCAACTACGACGTGCCCGAGGCGATGGCCTGGATCAAGAAGGTCGTCGCCGCGGCCGGCGACCCGCTCGGCCGGCACGGCCAGAGGCACTGACCGCGATCCTGCCCGTCGGCATGACCCGTCCGGGCCATGCCGGCAGGCAGGTCGTCACATCCGGGTGGGACGGAGGACCTCTCGGCTACGGCTGGGGCCCGGAACGTGGCTGGCCTCCTGCGCGCAAGCTCGACGTGAGTGGTTCCGTCGGCCTCGCTGCCGCGCACCTGCTCTCGGTCGGCGTCGTGCTGGCCCTGTCGGTGGTGAGCGGCGTCCGTGACCCGGGACACGTAGGTAAGGCTGCCCTATCCTGCTAGTGTCCCGAGTGTGGGCAAGAAGAGCCGGTCGAAGACGAAGCTGCCGAAGACGGAGTGCTGCGTCTCGAAGAAGCGCTGCGAGCGGTGTCCGATCCGGATGCTGAAGGAAGGCACGCTGCCGGCCGGGTATACCGTCAAGAAGCGCAAGCTCGTCAGCCTCGACGGCCGCAAGGTGACCAAGAAGCGGCTCTCCAAGGCCGCCTAGACATCCGTGAACGACCCTGACCGACCAGGAGATCCCGCATTGCCCGCCGACCGGTTCGTCAAGCAGCTGAACGCCCAGATCGGGAACGAGCTCGCCTCGCACAACCAGTACCTCGCCTGCGCCGTCTACTACGACGCGCTGACGATGCCCCAGATGGCGGCCTTCTTCTACCGGCAGGCCGCCGAGGAGCGTGACCACGCGCTGATGATGGTGCAATACCTCCTCGACACCGACGCCAAGGTCGAGATACCTCCGGTCGAGGGCATCGCCAACGACTTCGCCGACGTCGTCGCGCCGGTCGCGCTCGCACTCGAGCAGGAGAGGCGCGTGACCGATCAGATCAACGAGCTCTACAAGATCGCGCGCGAGGACGTCGACTTCGCCTCCGAGCAGTTCATGGCGTGGTTCATCCGGGAGCAGGTCGAGGAGGTCGCCACGATGAGCGATCTGCTCAACGTCGTGACGCGCAACCACGACGACGTGGAGCAGATCGAGGTCTACGTCGCCCGCGAGACCCGCTCGGAGAGCGCCGACCCGACCGCCCCCGCGATCGCCGGCGCCTGAGCGGGGCGGTCGCCCGAACGCGGGGGTGATCGGACAGTCCTGCGCCCTGCGTCTCCTGGAGGAGGGTGCGACGTCGAGAAGGTCATCCGCGAGCCGCCTGCGGAGACGACGTGCGCCTCACGGTGGCGTTCCGGCCCCTCCCTCGCCGCCGAGGCGGTGTCGGAGAGCCTCGCCCCTCAACCGTGGCTGGGCGGAGGCTCGTCAACGGGGCTCGGGCAGGCGCCGGAGCACCTCGGTGAGGGTCTCGTCGATCCGATCGAAGCGGGCGTCATGGGCGTCGAAGCGGGCGTCGTGGGCGTCGAAGCGGGCGTCGTGGGCGTCGAAGCGGGCGTCGTGGGCATCGAAACGCTTGTCGTGGGCGTCGAAGCGGGCGTCGTGGGCGTCGAAGCGGGCGTCGTGGGCATCGAAACGCGCGTCGTGGCCGTCGAAGCGGGCGTCGTGGCCCGCGACGATCTCCTTGATCTCGGCGAGCAGATCGTAGATCGAGACGATCTCGCTGTCGTGCTGCCTGAGCTTGTGCTCGATCTGCTGCGGCGTCAGCGGCATGAGCGCTCCTGGGGTCGTGGACGGCAGGTCGAGGGTAGGCGGACCGGGCGACCTCGGGCCAGTGGGTCGCGCGGATCTGTGGAGAAGTCGTCTAGAAGAGCCGATCCTCGGCATTGTCTAGGCCGCGCAGGGCGTCATAGTCGACGACGGCACAGGTGATGCCGCGATCCTCCGCGAGCACGCGGGCCTGGGGCTTGATCGCCTGGGCCGCGAAGATGCCGCGCACCGCGCCGTTGGTGGTGAGCAGCGGGTCGCGGTTGAGCAGCTCGAGGTAGCGCGTCAGCTGCTCGACGCCGTCGATCTCACCGCGCCGCTTGATCTCGACGGCGACGGAGGCGCCGCCGGCGTCGCGGCACATCAGGTCGACGGGGCCGATGGCGGTCGGGAACTCGCGCCGGACGAGCGTCAGACCGGGGGCCAGGGTCGCGGGATGCTCGGCGAGGAGCTCCTGCAGGTGCCTCTCGACACCGTCCTTCTGGAGGCCGGGGTCGATGCCCAGCTCGTGGGAGGAGTCGTGGTGGATCTCCTCGATGAGGATGCGCAGGGTGTCGTCGGTCCTGCTCGTGACCTTCCACTCCACCCGTCCGTCCTCCGCGGTGCCCTCCGTGAGGTTGCACGGAGGAGACATCCAGTTGAGCGGCTTGTAGGAGCCGCCGTCGGAATGCACGAGCACCGACCCGTCGGCCTTCAGCATCAGGACCCGGGTCGCCATCGGCAGGTGCGCCGTGAGGCGTCCGGCGTAGTCGATCTGGCAGCGCGCAACGACGAGTCTCACGCGGCCAGAATCTACAGTGACGTCATGGCGCGCCACATCGAGGAGCGGTCGTGAGCGTCGTACGCCGGGCGACGCGCGCGGATCTGCGGCACCTCGGCGGGATCGAGGCCGACGCCGACCGGCTCTTCGCCGCCTACCTCGGCGCTGACCCGGGTTGGCCGTCGCCGCCGGCAGGGGAGCGTCGTGCGGCCGAGCCCGGCTTCCTGCTGGTCGCCGCCCCGGACGACGGACCGGTGCTCGGCTTCGTTCACGTGCTCGAGATCGACGGCGCGGCTCATCTGGAGCAGCTCTCGGTCGCCTCCGCTGCCCAGCGGCAGGGGCGCGCGCTCGTGGAGGCGGCGAAGGCCGAGGCGGCCTCCCGTGGCCACGGGCAGATGAGCCTGATGACGTACGCCGACGTTCCCTGGAACGCGCCGTTCTACGCGACGTGCGGCTTCGTGCAGGTGGAGCCCGCGACGCCGTTCCACCGACGGCTCATCCGCGTCGAGGAAGACCTCGGGCTGGCGCGTCACGGCCGCCGCGTGCTGATGGTGACCAGTCTCACAACCCCAGGGGTTACCAGCGAGTAGCAACCTGCGGCAGCCTTCGGGGTCATGACCGCTCTCACGAACGATCAGACTGCGACGGGCGCCGAGGAGCAGATCTCGGCCACACTCGTCAACCCCTACCTCAACCACGCCGTCCGGATGCTCGAGGCCGGCTATGCGACCGCCACCGACATCGACCATGCGATGCGCTTCGGCTGTGGCTACCCGAAGGGCCCGCTGATGGTCATCGACGAGCTCGGTGCCGCGACGGTCCGCGACGCGCTGGCTGCGCGGTTCGCCGAGACCGGCGACCACCTGCACCAGCCCGCGGACCTGCTGGAGAAGGCTGCCGCCGAGGGGCTGACCCTCGCCGGCGGGGAGGCCGGCGACCACGCGGCGCCTCAGGTACGCCGTCCGGTCGCGACCGTCGGTGTCGTCGGCACCGGCACGATGGCCAGCGGCATCGTGCAGGTCTTCGCCCAGAGCGGGTACGACGTCGTGGTGGTCGGCCGCGCGCAGGAGAAACTGGACGCGGTGGTGACGGGGATCGCCCGGAGCCTCGAGCGGGCCATCGCGAAGGGCCGCTCGGACGAGGCGACGAAGCAGGCCGTGCTGGGCCGCATCACGACTGCGACCGGCCGCGAGGCGCTCGCCGCCGCCGACCTGGTCGTCGAGGCGATCGCCGAGGACCTGGCGATCAAGGCCGAGCTCTTCACCGACCTGGACCGGATCTGCAAGCCCGGCGCGATCCTGGCGACCACAACGAGCTCGATGCCGATCACCGAGCTCGCCACGGTGACGGGGCGTCCCCAGGACGTCATCGGCATGCACTTCTTCAACCCCGCGCCGGTGATGAAGCTCGTCGAGGTCGTCACGACGGAGCACACCGCCGACCACGTCGACGAGACCGTCAAGGCGCTGTGCGCGAAGACGGGGAAGGTCGCGGTCTCCTGTGGTGACCGCTCGGGCTTCATCGTCAACGCTCTGCTCTTCCCCTACCTCAACGATGCCGTCAGGCTCGCGGAGTCGGGCGTGGACCTGACCGCGATCGACGCCGCGATCAAGGAGCGGGCCGGCTTCCCGATGGGGCCGTTCGAGCTGCTCGACGTGGTCGGCAACGACGTCTCGCTGGCGATCCAGCAGGAGCTCCACCGTGAGTTCGGCGAGCCCGGCTTCAAGCCCGCCGCCACGCTCGAGGCGAAGGTCGCCGCCGGCGAGCTGGGTCGCAAGACGGGTCGAGGCTTCCACACCTACGCCTGACCCACGCCGACACGGCACTGCCTCAAGGACCGGATCGAGGACACCTCAAGGACCACCGCCGAGGGAACGGTCCCGAGGTCGTGCGCCGCGGCTACCTCCGGGTAGCCGCGGCGCACGACGGTCTTCGCCGGTGGCATAGTGCCCTCCATGAGTGAGCGCACCTTCTCCACCATCGGGGTCGTGGGCCTGGGCACCATGGGTGCCGGTATCGCCGAGGTCTTCGCCCGCAACGGGTTCAACGTCGTCGGGGTCGAGCAGAACGACGAGGCGGTGGAGCGCGGGCGCGCTCACCTGCAGCACTCGACCGACCGGGCAGTGAAGCGCGGCAAGCTCTCGACTGACGACCAGGACGCGCTCCTCGGACGGATCTCCTTCGCGACCGACCCGACCGCACTCAAGGACGCCGACTTCGTGGTCGAGGCCGTGGTCGAGTCGCTCGACGTCAAGAAGTCGATCGTCTCGACGCTCGACGACATCGTGTCGCCCGACGCCATCCTCGCGACCAACACGTCGTCGCTGTCGGTCACGGAGATCTCCACGGCCAGCAAGCACCCGGGTCGCGTCGTCGGCGTCCACTTCTTCAACCCGGCGCCGGTCCAGGCGTTCGTCGAGGTCGTGCGCACGGTGGTGACCGAGCCGGAGGTGCTCGACGACGCCCGTGCGCTCGTCGAGAAGCTGGGCAAGAGCCCGGTCGTCTGCGGGGACCGGGCCGGCTTCATCGCCAACACCCTGCTGTTCGGCTACCTCAACCACGCCGTCGCGATGTTCGAGGGTCACTACGCGACCCGCGAGGACATCGACGCCGCCATGCGCCTGGGCTGCGGCTATCCCATGGGTCCGCTGGCGCTCCTCGACCTGATCGGGCTGGACACGGCGTACGAGATCCTCGACACGATGTACCGCCAGGGCCGCGACCGCCTGCACGCGCCGGCGCCGATCCTGAAGCAGATGGTCACCGCGGGCATGCTCGGCCGGAAGACCGGACGCGGGTTCTACACCTACGAAGGCCCGGACAGCCCGGTCGTCGTCGACGATGCGCTCACGCCGAGCGCCGACGCGGCGCCCGGCCTCCGGCGCGACATCGCGACCGTCGGCGTCGTGGGCACCGGCACGATGGCGACCGGCATCGTCGAGGTCTTCGCGAAGGCGGGGTACGCCGTCACCTTCGTCGGTCGCTCCCAGGCCAAGGTCGACGCGGTCACGGCGACCGTCACCAAGTCGCTCGACAAGGCGATCCAGCGCGGCAAGCTGGAGGAGTCGGAGAAGCCCGCGATCCTCGCTCGCCTCACCGGCACGACCAGGCTGGACGACCTCGCGTCCGTCGACCTCGTCGTGGAGGCGATCGCGGAGGAGATCGGCCCGAAGACCGCGCTCTTCGAGAACCTCGACGAGATCTGCAAGGTCGGAGCGATCCTGGCCACCACCACCTCGTCGCTGCCGGTGATCAGCCTCGCCAAGGTCACGAAGCGTCCGCAGGACGTCGTCGGCATGCACTTCTTCAACCCCGCGCCGGTGATGAGGCTCGTCGAGGTCGTGTCGACGGTGTCGACCTCGGAGGACGTCGCCGAGACCGTCCGCGCGCTCTGCACGCGGATCGGGAAGCACGCCGTCTCCTGTGGCGACCGGGCCGGCTTCATCGTCAACGCGCTGCTCTTCCCCTACCTCAACGACGCCGTGAAGATGCTGCAGGCCCACTACGCCACGGCCGACGACATCGACACCGCGATGAAGCTGGGCTGCGCCCTGCCGATGGGGCCGTTCGAGCTGCTCGACGTGGTCGGCAACGATGTGTCGCTGGCGATCGAGCGGGAGCTCTACAACGAGTTCCGCGAGCCGGGATTCGCGCCGGCGCCGCTGCTCGAGCACCTCGTCACGGCGGGCTACCTCGGCCGCAAGACCGGACGCGGCTTCCGCGACTACAGCGCGCGCTGACCGCGGGTCGACCGCCGGTCGACAGCCGTTTCCGCGGGAGGCCCGGTCGGGTACCTCTCGTCCATGAGCAGCGTCGAGACGGGCCGCATCACGACGAGGATCCCGGCGAGGCTCGACCGGCTGCCGTGGTCGCGGTGGCATTGGCTCGTGGTCGTCGGTCTCGGGACGGTGTGGATCCTCGACGGGCTCGAGGTCACGATCGTCGGCTCGATGTCCGACGCGCTGCGGCCGCACGACACCGGGCTGGGGATGAGCAGCTGGGACGTCGGCTTCGCCGGGGCGGCGTACGTCGCCGGGAGCTGTGTCGGTGCGCTGGTGTTCGGTCAGCTGACCGACCGGTTCGGCCGCAAGCGACTCTTCCTGCTCACGCTCGGCGTCTACACGGTGGCGACCGTGCTGACGGCGTTCTCCATGGCGCCGTGGTGGTATTTCGCCGCTCGCTTCCTCACCGGGACCGGCATCGGCGGGGAGTACGCCGCGGTCAACTCGGCGATCGACGAGCTGATCCCCAAGGCACACCGTGGCCGGGTGGACGTGGCGATCAACGGCTCGTACTGGGTCGGGGCGGCGATCGGCTCGCTGCTCACGATCCCGCTGCTGAACCCCTCGGTCGTCTCCGCCTCCTGGGGCTGGCGGGTCGCCTTCGGGCTCGGCGCGGTCCTCGCACTCGGCATCCTGCTCGTCCGCCGCAACGTCCCGGAGTCACCCCGCTGGCTCTTCATCCACGGCCGCGAGCACGACGCGGAGCGGATCGTCGACGACATCGAGCGCCGGGTCGGCGAGGAGGCGGGGGAGCGGCTCCCCGAACCGGGGGAGGACGAGGAGATCACCATCCGGCAGCGTCGCTCGATCGGCTTCGCGACCATCGCGCGGACGGTGTTCACGCTCTACCCGAGGCGGACGGTGCTCTGCTTCGCGCTCTTCGTCGGCCAGGCGTTCCTCTACAACGCATTCTTCTTCACCTACGGCGACACGCTCTCGAGCTTCTTCGGGGTGAAGCAGACGGGGTGGTACCTGGCCGTCTTCGCCGCCTCGAACTTCGCGGGAGCGCTCCTGCTCAGCCCGCTCTTCGACCGGGTCGGGCGGGTCCGCATGATCACGGGGACGTACGTCGTCTCCGGCGTGCTGCTCGCCGTGACCGGGCTGATCCTCGGCGGGCTGTCCGCGGTGACCCTCACGCTGATGGGCGCGATCGTCTTCTTCATCGCCTCGGCGGGCGCGAGCTCGGCCTACCTGACCGCGAGCGAGGTGTTCCCCATGGAGACCCGGGCGCTGTGCATCGCGTTCTTCTACTCGATCGGGACCGCGGCGGGTGGCATCTCGGGTCCGCTCTTCTTCGGCTGGCTCATCGACCAGGCGTCGGAGGCCAAGGACGTCACCGGCATCGCGGTCGGCTATTTCGTGGGAGCGGCCCTCATGGTCGCGGGCGGGGTGACCGAGGCGTTCCTCGGCATCCGGGCTGAAGGGCGCTCGCTCGAGAGCATCGCCCAGCCGCTGACCGCCGAGGACCGTGACGATCCGGGAGACGCCAGCGGCTCGGACGCTCCGCAGCCGGCGCACGCGTAGCGGACCCGCACGTCCGCATCCCCCGCGTCCGCGGCCACGTGTCGGTCCGGGGCGCGGAGCGCGGGGGTGCCGTAGAGTCGCGCCATGCCGAAAGTCGCGCCCGAACCGATCCGCGATCCGCAGAGCGACCACCTCCTCACGCCGCAGAACTGCGTGATCGCTCTCATCGACTTCCAGCCGGGGCAGTACGCCACCGTCACCTCCTCGTCGCGTGCCGAGATCGACCTCGGCGTGGTGACGCTCGCGAAGCTCGCTGTCGCCTATGACGTGCCGATCGTCGTCTCGACCGTGGCGGTCGACATGGGCGTCAACGAGCCGACCGTGCCGGAGATCATGAACGAGCTGCCGGGCGTGACACAGATCGACCGGACCGGCGTCAACGCGTGGGAGGACGCCGACTTCAAGGCCGCGATCGAGGCGACGGGCCGCAAGAAGGTCGTCATGGCGGGGCTGTGGACGGAGGTCTGCCTCTCCTTCCCGACCCTCGACATGCTGGCCGAGGGCTACGAGGTCTACCCGGTGGCCGACGCGGTGGGCGGCACGAGCAAGGTGACGCACGACCGGGCCTTCGACCGGATGATCGCGGCAGGCGCGCAGCCGGTCACCGCGATCGCCTTCGGCTGTGAGCTGATGCGCAACTGGGAACGCGAGGACGCCGACGTCTTCCGCCGGATCTTCAACTGGTACTTCCAGACGAAGCGTCAGCTCGGGCTCTGGGGCGGTGGCACCGTCCCGAGCGCCGGCTGAGCGGGCCGCGTCCGAGGGCTCCACGTGTCGTCATCGCGCCTGGAGGCGTTCAGCGACGGCGTGCTCGCCATCATCATCACGATCATGGTGCTCGAGCTTCGCCTGCCGGAGCAGAAGACGTTCGACGCCCTCTTCCACGAGACCGGGCTGAGCCTGCTGACCTATGCGCTGAGCTTCATCTACGTCGGCATCTACTGGAACAACCACCACCATCTCTTCCAGGTGGTCGACCACGTCGACGGCGTGGTGCTGTGGGCCAACCTGCACCTGCTGTTCTGGCTCTCGCTCTTCCCGCTCTCGACGAGCTGGCTCGACGAGCAGCACCTCGCCCGCGACCCCGCGATCCTCTACGGCGCCAATCTGCTCGGCGCAGCGGTGGCCTTCTTCCTCATGCAGGTGGCGGTCAAGCGCCTGCCCGGTGGCGAGAAGCTCGCCCAGGCTCTCGGCAGCAACCTCAAGGGCTGGGGCTCGATGGTGTTCTATCTCGTCGGCATCGCGATCGCGTTCGTGGCGCCGCGCTGGTCGGTCGTGCCGTTCGTCGTCGTCGCGCTGTGGTGGCTCGTGCCCGACCCGCGGGTCGAGCGCTGGCTCGAGGAGAACGCCCGAGACTAAGGGCTCGGCCAACGCGGCCCCGCTCCGGATCTCAGACCTCGACGGGCGGGCGCCAGGGCGTGAGCCACGGCGTCTCCGGCCAGCCCTCGCGCCCGGCGAGCAGCTCATACATCGTCGCGCCGTCGAGGCCCTCGCGGACGATGTCGGCATGGCCGGCGTGGCGGGCGAGCTCCTCGAGCAGGTGGAACCACACCCAGCGCACCGACCAGGCCTCGACGTCCTTCGGGAACCACGGCGCCTCGGGGACCGGCACCGGCGTGTCCAGATCGAGGGCGCGGACCGCGTCGAGGACGCGGTCGCACACCTCGTCGTACGACGCCAGCACGGCTGCCAGCGTGTCGGACTCCTGCCAGGTGAAGTCGGTCAGCCAGCCGGCCTGGCGGGCCTCCTTGGCTGCCGGGTCGACGCGGCCGGGTGCGGCGAGGGCGCTGTCGAGCCAGCTGGCCTGAGTGCTGGTGACGTGCTTGATCAGCGTGCCGATGCGCAGCTCGCTGACGGTCGAGCGGGTGCCGGCCTGGTCGTCGGTCAGGCCGTAGGTGGCGTTGCGGAAGGCGTCCTGCTGCTGGCGCAGGAAGCCGGCGAGTGCGGAGCGCTCGTCGGGCACGACGGGGGCGTGAGCGGGCATCTGCGTGCTCCTCGGTGGGTGAGGGGTGGACCCCGGTTGTCTGGCTGAGACCAGTGTCGCCCCGAAAGCGGACAGCGCCGGTCCGCTACCTCTGTCACAGTGGTGCCATGGGACAGGCCCGACCACCGGAGTCGACGACGGAGCGCGTCCTGCGACTGCTCGCGCTGCTCCAGCAGCGGCCGGTGTGGACAGGACCCGAGCTCGCCGAGCGGCTCGGCGTGACGACGCGGAGCATCCGGCGCGACGTCGGTCGGCTGCGCGCGTTGGGCTATCCGGTCAACGCCGCGCAGGGCGTCGGAGGTGGCTACCAGCTCGGTGCCGGCAAGGCGCTGCCGCCGCTGCTGCTCGACGACGAGGAGGCGATCGCCACCGCGGTCTCGCTCCGGCTGGCCGCCGGTGGCACGGTCGCCGGCGCCAGCGAGGCGGCGGTGCGCACGCTCGCCAAGCTCGACCAGGTGCTGCCGGCCCGGCTGCGGGCCGAGGTGCGGGCGCTCCACGACGCGATCGCGACGCTGGAGGGCACCCGCATCGAGGTCGACGCCGATGCTCTCCTGCAGCTCGCCCGGGCCAGCCGGGACCGGCTCCGCGTCGAGTTCGGCTACGACGCTCGCGACGGCGTCGCCTCGGTGCGGCGTGCCGAGCCCTACGCCCTCGTCGCGACGGGCCGGAGGTGGTATCTCATGGCGTTCGACCTCGACCGGGACGACTGGCGCACCTTCCGGCTGGACCGGCTCCGTGACCTGAGGACGTCCACGTTCCGCTATCGTCCGCGTGACCATCCGGACCCGGCGGACTACGTCCAGCGCTCGATCAGCCGGTCGCCGTACGCCGTCGACGCGCGGGTGCGCTTCCACGCCCCAGCGGCGGTCGTGCGCGAGCGGGTGCCGGCATGGGTGGGGGCGGTCACCCCGGACGGGCCCGAGGATGCGCCGGGCTGCGTGCTCGAGACAGGCGGTTCGGACCTCGACGGGCTGGCGTTCCACCTCGGCCTGATCGGCCTCGACTTCGAGGTCCTCGCGCCGCCGCAGCTGCGCGACCGCGTCGCGGCGGTCGGCGCCCGGCTCACCGCGGCCGCTCGCGGGAGAGGAGGGGTGGCGCCCTAGGGTTGCCCCGTGAGCACCACGGGGACCGACCTGCACGTCGCGCGCTACGGGGAGGCCGGCTCGCGGGTCGTCTTCTGCCACGGCCTGTTCGGCCAGGGACGCAACTGGACGCAGATCGCCAAGGCGCTGGCTGACGCGCACCGCACGGTGCTGGTGGACCTGCCGAACCACGGCCGCTCGCCGTGGCACGAGCGGTTCGACTACGTCGCCATGGCCGACGAGGTGGCGGGGCTGCTGGACGCGGAGGGACCGGCCGCGCTCGTCGGCCACTCGATGGGCGGCAAGGTCGCGATGCTCCTCGCGCTGCGTCGGCCCGATCTCGTCGAGCGGCTCTGCGTCGTCGACATGTCACCGGTGACCTATCACCGCACCGACGTCTTCGAGGGGTTCGTCGCGGCCATGCGGTCGCTCGATCTCAGCACGCTCTCCGGCCGTCAGGAGGCCGACGACCGGCTCGCCGAGGCGGTGCCGGACCCGGGCGTGCGGGGGTTCCTGCTGCAGAACCTCCGTCGCGACCGGGACTCCGGGGGCGCGAACGGATGGCGCTGGCAGATGAACCTCGACGTCCTCGGCGACAGCCTCGGCGACCTGGCCTCCTGGCCGGAGGACCGGCTGACCGGGGTGGCGGCGTACGACGGGCCGGTCCTGTGGATCGCCGGGCAGGACTCCGGCTACGTCAAGCCGGAGTACGACGCCGCGATGACGCGCTGGTTTCCGCGGAAGCGGCTCGTGACGATCAAGGGCGCCGGACACTGGGTGCACTCCGAGCAGCCGCAGATCTTCGTGGAGGTGCTGCGCCGGTTCCTGGCGTGACCCGCGACCGCACGGGCCGCGCGTGACTGCAACAGGCGCGCGTCCACCAGCGTGAGTAGGGCATGGAGGTGCTGGTGGGCGAACGAGTGTCGGGGGTGCCGACCTTCGAGGCGTGGACGGCGGCGCGCGTGCCGGCGCTGCTGCGGTTCGCCGTGCTGGTGACCGGCAGTCGGGCCGAGGCGGAGGATGCGGTCCAGGCGGCGCTCGAGCGGGCCTACGTCCGCTGGGACCGAGTGGCGCGGACCGAGGACCCCGATGCCTACGTCCGGCGGATGATCGCCAACGCGCATGTGTCGCTGTGGCGTCGTGGCCGGCGCCGCGAGGTGCCGGTGGCGGAGGTGCGCGGCAGCGAGGCCGACCCGACCGGCGCGGCGAGCGATCCGATGGAGGCGAGCGACCGGGCCGACGTCGTACGACGCTCGCTGGCGGGGCTCTCGCGCGCGCAGCGGGCGGCGGTGGTGCTGCGGTTCTACGAGGAGCGTGACGACGCCGAGATCGCTGCGCTGCTCGGCTGCGCGGAGGCGACCGTGCGCTCGCACGTCCACCGCGCCCTCGTGGCGATGCGGAAGGAGCTGGGCGATGACTGAGCAGCAGGACGAGCAGCGGTTCGCCGAGTTCCTCCGCGACGGCCTGCGGCAGCTGTCCACGGAGGTGGACGTGACCGTCCCGGTCGCCGAGCGCGCCCGCGCCGCCGTCGTACGCCGCCGGCGCCGGTCGCTCCTCGCCGCCGGTGCCGCGACCGCGGCGGTCGTGGCACTCGTCGTGGCCGCGCTGGCGGTCACCCACGGCGCCGACCGGTCGAGGCCCCTCGGTCCGGCGACGACCGCGACCGACGTGCCCACGGCGCCGGAGATCCCCGGCGGCTATCGGCTCGAGAGCTGGCACTCGGTCGAGGTCTACGTGCCCGTGAGCTGGGGCTGGGGCGGTGCGCCGCCGGCGTGCGGCGTCGGCCCTCGCCTCGGCTCGGACGGTCATCGGCTCGTCTCCGGCGAGACCGTGCCCGGGTACGTCGGCCGACCCGTCGCCCAGGTCCGGCACTGCTCCCAGCGGAGCCAGGGGACGCAGCCGACACCCACGACGCCGTACGTCTGGCTCGGCGCGAGCCTCGCGCCCGGGCGGGTCGACCTCGGCGGCGGATGGGTGCAGGAGACCCGGATGGTCGCGGGCGTCACGGTGACGGTCGCCGGCGACGACGCCGACCTGCGTGCGGCGATCCTGCGCTCAGCGCATCCCACGAGCACGGGGTGCGACACACGTCTCGCAGCGCCGCCGACGCCGGGCGGGAGCGCCGAGGACGGCACGTTCGCCCCCGGCTCCATGCTCGTCTGCGCGTACGCCGCGGACGAGAGCGCGGCGCACTACGACCTCCTCTACGCGGAGTCGCTGCCCGCGGGTGCGGCCAAGGAGCTCGCCGACGCCGTCGTGGCGGCGAAGCCGCTGGGTGAGTTCAGCTGCTACGGCGCACGCGGAGGGGAGTGGGCGTTGCTCCACCTCACCCAGGGCTGGGCCCCCGACGCCGCCTTCCGTGACTACGTCGTGGACCTGAGCTGTCCGAGCATCGCGGCGCCGGACGGCACCCAGCACGAGCTGACCACAGCCGACGTGCTGCCATGGGCGGTCGACGGGGTCAACGCCGTGCTGCATGCTCCGCCGCAGGTCGCGCTGCCGGGTCGGCTGATCGCGCTGACCCGCTGAGCGGGCCGCGGCCGGACGGAGCCTAGGCCTGCGACTGCCGCGCGCGGTAGGCCGCCACCGCGTTGCGGTTGGTGCAGGCGGTGGAGCAGTAGCGCTTCGACCGGTTGCGGGACAGGTCGAGCACCACGCCGTCGCACTCGTCGTCGGCGCAGAGCCCGAGCCGGGACATCTCGTCCTCGCGGATGACGTCGATCATCGCCATCGCGGTCTCGACGGCGATCCGGGTGGCGAGCGGCTCGTCGGGGCCGACGGCGTGGACGTGCCAGTCGTACGCCGCATGGCGGATCAGCCGCGGGACCGCCTGTGCCTTCGCCAGGACGTCGTTGACCAGCTCCGCCGCCGTGTCGCGGTCGCTCGTCATCAGGTCCCTCAACCCCGGGCGGAGCGCGCGCACCTCCTCGAGCTCCGTGCGGGTGCGGTCGTGTCGGCCGGTGTAGTCGAACCGGTCGAAGAACGCGTCGAGCTCGGCCACCGTGGTCAGCGTCTCCGGCGCCGAGGCGGAGTTGACGAGCGCGACCGCCGCTTGCAGCGACAGCACGGTGTCATGAGCGAAAATCACGTTGACACATTACAGTCCGGCTTCCTAGCGTCACTTGCCATGAGCGCAATGACCAATGACGACCGCCTGGTCGTGGCCACCCCGGCGACGCGGGCCGGCTCCGGCCTGCTGGTCGCGCTGGTCTCCGCCGCCAGCTTCGGGCTCTCCGGTCCGCTGGCGAGCGGCCTGCTCGCCACCGGGTGGAGCCCCGGAGCGCTGGTGCTGGTCCGGGTCGGTCTCGCCGCGCTGGTCCTCACTCCGCTCGGGCTGCGCTCGCTGCGTGGCCGGGCCGGCGTCGTACGCCGCAGCCTGCGGCTGGTGGTGCTCTACGGCGTGCTCGCAGTCGCCGTCTGCCAGTTCTGCTACTTCTCGGCGGTGCAGCGCCTCGACGTGGGGCTGGCCCTGCTCATCGAGTACACCTCGCCGCTCCTCATCCTCGCCTGGCTCTGGCTGCGCCACGGCCACCGCCCGGGACGCCTGACGCTGGTCGGTGCCGCACTGTCGGTCGCCGGCCTGTTGCTGGTGCTCGATCTCGTCGGCGGGGTGTCGCCGGACGCGGTCGGCGTCCTGTGGGCGCTCGCCGCGATGGTCGGCGGGGCGTCGTACTTCCTGATCAACGCCGACGCCTCCATCGGTCTGCCGCCCTTGGCGCTGGCCTGGCTCGGGCTGGTCGTCGGGGCGGTCGTCCTCGCCCTCCTCGGGGTCGCCGGGCTCATGCCGCTGCACGCCAGTGGGGGAGCGGTGGCACTCGCCGGCGGGCGTACGCCGTGGTGGGTGCCGGTGGTGCTGCTCGGCGTGGTCACGGCGGCGCTCGCCTACACGACCGGCGTCGTCGCGGGCCGGCTGCTCGGCGCGCGGCTGGCGTCCTTCGTCGCCCTCGTCGAGGTCGTCGCAGGGGTGCTCTTCGCCTGGCTCCTGCTCGACCAGCTGCCGCACGCGGTCCAGCTCGTCGGCGGCCTGCTCGTCCTCGCCGGGGTGGTCACGGTGAAGCTCGGGGAGCGGGACGCCTGACCGACGCTCGGGCGCCGCTAGCGTTCGTCCTGGGCGCGGACGAGCACCTCTCTGATCAGCATGAGGATCGCCGCGGCCGTCGGGATCGCGAGCAGCGCGCCGACGACGCCGAGCAGCGACGCCCCGACGAGGGCCGCGATGACCGTGACCACACCAGGCACGTCGACCGACTTCGACATCACGCGCGGGTAGATCACGTAGTTCTCGATCTGCTGGTAGGCGATGTAGAAGATGATCGCGATGATCCCGGTCTTGACATCGGTGGCGAAGCAGATCGCGCAGACGATGACGGCCCCGATGGTCGCGCCGATCATCGGGATGACGTCGGTGAGCATCACGACGAAGGCGAGCGCGACGGCGTACTGCCCCATGCCGACGACGAAGAGGAAGACCAGCGAGGAGAGCCCGGCGCAGCAGGCCACGATGAACGCGCCCGAGACATAGCCGCCGATGCCGTCGAAGATGCGCTCGCCGAGCTTGGTGACCCGGTCGCGGCGCGAGGCGGGGGCGAGGCTGTAGAGCGCCTTCTTGGTCTTCTCGTAGGAGGCGATGAAGTAGAGCGTCAGCACGGTGATGACGAAGGCGTTCGCGAGCAGCCCGAGCACGGCCAGGCCGACGCCGAGCACGCCGCCGAAGAGCGAGCTGACGAAGTCGCCGCCCGTGACGAAGTCCTTGATCTTGTCGAGCACGTGGTACTCGTTGTCGAGGTCCTGGATCCTCCGGTTGTGCTCGAGCTTGTCCAGCCACTCCGGCACGTTGTCGCTGATCTTGCCGACCTGGTCGCTGATCACCGGCACCAAGGCGACCACGAAGAGCGCGAGCGCGGCCAGGACGATCACGATGACGGTGAGGACGGCGTACGGGCGCTTCATGCCGCGCCGTTCGAGGAACACCACCATCGGGTTGATGCCCGCGGCGATGAAGAGCGCGACGACGACCTGCACGATCACGCCGCTGATCGCCATGACGATGTTGCCCAGCGCCCAGGCGGTCAGCAGCCCGAGGCCACCGAGGAGGCCGATCATGTACGGCGCTCGCCGCGAGATCGGCGGCCCCGGGGTGCCGAGCATCTCCTCGTCGGTCTCGGCGCCGAGGGCCTCGTTGCCCTCCTCGCCGGTCGCGGCGTCGGCGCTCGGCTCGGCCGGGGCCGCGTCGCTCACTCGTCGTTCTCCGCGTTGTCCGGCTTCGCCGTCTTCTCGGGCTTCGTCGGCTGGCCGGTCTGCTGCGCCGACGGCGCGTCGTCGCCCGGCGCCTCGGCGTCGGCCTCCGGCTCGTCGTCGTCCTTGCCGAACCCTGCCACCAGGTCGGTGAGCGAGGAGAGCTGGACGGCGATGGCGTCACGGCGCTTGGTCAGCCGCTGGACCTCGGCGTTGATGACCGCGCGCGCACGCTCGGCCTCGACGGTCGCGGTGGACGCGATGTGGTCGGCCTCCGCGCGGGCCTTGGCGAGCAGCGACTCGGCGTCCCGCTTCGCGCGGGCGAGCAGGCCGTCGGCCTCGCGCTCGGCCGTCGCACGCTGCTCGGCGATCTGCTGGGCGGCGACGCGGGCCCGCTCCTCCGCGGCCGCGGCACGGCTCTCGGACTCCTGCACGAGCCGGCGGGTCTCCGTCATGGCGGCCTCGTGGTGGTCGGCCGCCTCGCGGGCGAGACGCTCCTTCTCGACCGCGAGCATGCGGCGCGCCTCCTGGACCTCGCGGTCGGCGCCGGCGCGCGCCTTCTCGACGTCACGCTGCGCCGCCGTACGCAGCTCGGTGACCTCCTGGGTGGCGGCCAGGCGGAGCTGGTCGGCCTCGCGCTTGGCGGAGGCGACGTGGTCGTCGGCCTCGCTGCGCGCGAGGGAGCGGGTCTGCTCGGCCTCGGCGGTCACCGTGGTGCGGTGGTCGTCCATCTCGCGGTAGTGGGACTCGCGCAGCGCCTCGATCTCACGCTGGGCCGCGGCCTTGGCGGCAGCGGCCTCGCGCTGGGCCTGCTCGCGGATGACGGCGGCCTCCTTCTCGGCGGCCTCCTTGACGTCCGCCGCCTCCTCCTCAGCCAGGCGGAGCATCGCGCTGGCCCGGCCGCCGAGGCTGGCGTAGGTCGGGTTCTTGTTCTCGGCGAGCTCGGAGCGCAGCGCAGCGACCTGCTTCTCGAGCTCGCTGGCCCGTTGCTGGGCGCTCTTCGCCGCGGCCGCGGCCGACGCGCCCTGCGCGGTCAGCTCCTGGATGCGTGCGTCGACGGCGGCCGTGTCGTAGCCGCCGCGCCGCACGATCGGGAGCGGCGACTGCGTCGCGCCCGGCGCCGGGACGCGGGGGAGGACCTGTGTGCGCTCGTTGTCGGCCGACGACGCCGGCTTCTTCGGATCGTCGTCGAAGATCGACAGGCCCTGGTTGCTCATGTCGGCGGTTCCCTCTTCCGTGTTCGTGGTCCGTGCTGTGCCGGCAGCCGTGCCGGCTGCGCGTGCTCCACCCATCCTTGCGGCCAAGCGTGTCACAACCCAGGCCCCCGCTGGGGTGGACTCGCAGGAGTCGGGGCGCGACCTGTGGCGCCTCCCCGCCCGCGCCGCGGTGCGACGGCGTGGCACTCGGCCGGGTCGAAGCGACGGGTGAACGACGACGGGTCAACGGCGACGGGAGCCGGTGCACGGTATCCCGTGCGCCGACCCCCGTCGTGGTGCTCCTGCCGGCTGTGCCGGTCAGCCCCGCCCGTCTTAGACCCCGCGGAAGCGGTTGATCTTGTCGAGGTGCTGGGCCCGCAGCTCCTCGTCGAGGACGCCGAGGCCCTCCTCGGGGGCGAGGGCGAGGACGCCGACCTTGCCCTGGTGGAGGTTCTTGTGGACGTCGAGCGCGGCCTGGCCGACCTCGTCGAGGGGGTAGGTCTTGGACAGGGTGGGGTGGATCTTGCCCTTGGCGATGAGGCGGTTGGCCTCCCAGGACTCGCGGTAGTTGGCGAAGTGGCTGGAGATGATCCGCTTGAGGTTCATCCACAGGTAGCGGTTGTCGTACTCATGCATGTAGCCCGAGGTGGAGGCGCAGGTGGTGATGGTGCCGCCCTTGCGGGTGACGAAGACCGAGGCGCCGAAGGTCTCTCGGCCGGGGTGCTCGAAGACGATGTCGATGTCCTCGCCGCCGGTCAGCTCGCGGATCCTCTTGCCGAACCGCAGCCACTCCTTGGGGTTCTGCTCGGTGCCGTCCTCGTTCCAGAACCGGTAGTCCTCCTCGGAGCGGTTGATGACCAGCTCGGCGCCCATCGAGCGGACGATGTTGGCCTTCTCCTCGTTGGAGACCACGCAGACCGGGGTGGCCCCACCGTTGAGGGCGTACTGCGTCGCGAAGCCGCCCAGACCGCCCGAGGCGCCCCAGATCAGCACGTTGTCGCCCTGCTTCATCGCGCCGCCGTTCTTGGAGACCAGCTGGCGGTAGGCGGTGCAGTTGACCAGTCCGGGCGAGGCCGCCTCCTCCCAGGTGAGGTGCTCCGGCTTGGGCATGAGCTGGTTGGACTTGACCAGCGCGATCTCGGCCAGGCCGCCGAAGTTGGTCTCGAAGCCCCAGATCCGCTGCTCGGGGTCGAGCATGGTGTCGTTGTGGCCGTCGGGGCTCTCCAGCTCCACCGAGAGGCAGTGGGCCACGACCCGGTCGCCGGCCTTCCACTTCGTCACGCCCGCCCCGGTCGCCAGGACGACACCGGACAGGTCCGAGCCCACCACGTGGTAGGGCAGGTCGTGGCGCTTGGTGAGCTCGGAGAGCCGGCCGTATCGCTCCAGGAAGCCGAAGGTCGGCACGGGCTCGAAGATCGAGGTCCACACCGTGTTGTAGTTGATCGCCGAGGCCATCACGGCGACGTACGCCTCGCCGGGGCCGAGCTCGGGGAGCGCGACGTCCTCGACGTGGAGGGACTTGCGCGGGTCCTTCTCCTTGGAGGCGATGCCCTCGAACATGTCGACCTCGTCCTTGTGGACGGTCGCTGCGCGGTAGTGGTCGGGGATCTCGAGGTTCGCGAAGTCCTCGGTGCTGGTGTCACCGGCGAGGATCGCGTCGAGGATGTGCTGCACGTCTGCTCCTGCGTCACTGAGGGGGCGGGCGGTTGCTTGTGAGGGAGATTACTGATCGGTAACCATCGCCGACAGGGGGTGTGACGGAGGGCACTCCCCGACACGAGTGTCCTCGCGGTCGGCGTGGGAGGAAAGTGACGGCGAGGCGCATGAGGTCCGCCGGATCGGGTACCGGCTCGCGTTTTCCCGCCCAGGTGCGGGACGGATGATCGACGTCGATCGGGTGCTCGAGCCGGTCGTCGTACCGACGACCGATCTCGAGCAGGTGACCTGATGCAGAACGTGCCCCCTGCTGTTCCGACGTCGACGAGTGGCGGAGCGGACCCGGGAGCGGCGAAGCGGAGGCCGCTGCTCAAGCGCGCGACCGCGGGCGCCGCGATCGGGAATGCCACCGAGTGGTTCGACTACGGAGCCTACGGCTATGTGGCCAACGAGATCACCGACAACTTCTTCCCGCACGCCGGGTTCGTCGGTACGGCGCTCGTGTTCGCCGTCTCGTTCGTGCTCCGTCCGCTCGGCGGGATGTTCTGGGGCCCGCTGGGTGACCGGGTCGGTCGCCAGCGCGTCCTCGCGACGACGATCGTGCTGATGGCGGGGTCGACCTTCCTGGTCGGCTGCCTGCCGACGTACGACACCATCGGGGTCTGGGCGGTGGTGCTGCTGGTCCTCCTGCGTGTCGTCCAGGGCTTCTCGACCGGCGGGGAGTACGGCGGCGCCGCGACCTACATGGCGGAGTACGCCCCCGACAAGCGGCGCGGGTTCTTCGGCAGCTTCCTCGAGTTCGGCACGATCAGCGGCTTCACGGCAGCGATCGCGGTCGTCACGCTGACCCGGCTGATCATCGGCGACGACGGCATGACGTCGTGGGGCTGGCGGGTGCCGTTCCTCATCGGCGGTCCGATCGGGCTGGTGGGGATGTATGTCCGCACCCGGCTCGAGGAGAGCCCGGTCTTCACCGAGCTGGAGGAGGCCGACAGCGTCGAGGAGGGTGCGGGCAGCGCGCTCAAGGACCTGGTCGGCAGCTTCTGGAGGCCGATCCTGCTCCTCATGGGCCTCGTCGCCGCGCTCAACATCGCGAACTACACGCTGCTCACCTACATGCCGACCTACCTCACCGACGAGGCCGGCTTCTCCGCGGGCCATGCCGACCTGCTGGTGATCCTCGGCCAGCTCTGCATGCTGCTCTTCATCCCGTTCGCCGGCGGGCTCTCCGACCGCATCGGCCGCAAGCCGATGTGGGGCGCGTCGTTCATCGGGCTGGCGGTGCTCGCGGTCCCGATGTTCCTGCTCATCGCGCAGGGCTTCTGGCCGGCCGTCATCGGCTTCGCCGTCATGGGGATCGTGTACGTCGCGCAGCTGGCCACCATCAGTGCGACGTTCCCGGCGATGTTCCCCGCGCCGGTGAGGTACGGCGGCATGGCGATCGGCTACAACATCTCGACCGCGCTCTTCGGCGGGACCGCGCTCTACGTCAACGACGCGCTCATCGGCGCGACCGGCAACAACCTGATGCCGGCGTTCTACATGATCGCCGGCTCGCTCGTCGGCCTCGTCGCGCTCTTCTTCGTCATCGAGACCGCCGGGAAGCCGATCCGCGGCACCGAGATCCCCGGCACTCCCGAGTCCGAGGCCGAGATCGCCGAGCTCGAGGCCCTCGAGCCCGAGTCCGCAGAGCCCGCCACCCGCCCATGATCCGCGAGTCGGCGCAGATGGTCGGGGGAGGAGGCAC